>NZ_JAWZSQ010000009.1:0-177229 GCF_034096925.1 Patulibacter defluvii | reverse complement strand
GAGCCGGCGGCGGAGGGCGGCGATCCGACCGGCGGCGGCGCCGCGCCGCGGGTCGCCGGGCGGCAGCGCCCGCACCAGCGCCTCGGCCGCCCGCAGGTCGTCGGAGCCGTGGGGGCGGGCGCACCAGGCGGCCAGCGCCTCGGCGTCGCCGGCCTCCAGCAGCGCCCCGCGCAGCTCGGCGTGGAGCGCGTCGGCGACGTCGCGGACCCCGGGCGCCCGGCTGTCGGGCAGCAGCGGCCCGCGGTAGGCCGCGACGGCCCCGACCAGGTCGCCCTCCGCCAGCCGCGTGCGGACGTCGTCGAGGTCGCTGGCGACGCCCGGGGCCAGCCGGTAGGGCCGGGTCAGGACCGCCCCCGGCAGCCGCGACCGCAGCCGCGAGCAGGCAGCCCGGGCGGTGCTGTCGTTGGCCTGGTCGCCGTGCAGCAGCACGGCCAGCCGCTCGGCGCTGAGGCCGTCGCGGTGGGCGACCAGCAGCGCCAGCAGCTCGGCGTGGCTGCGGCTGAGCGGAACATGACTGGGGGCGGCGCCGTGGACCGGGCTCGGCGTGCCGATCCCGGCCAGCGGGCTGGCGGTCCCCAGCAGCTGGAGGGCGATCCGCGGCCGCGGCCGGCTCGGGCGCTCCGTCGGATAGACGAGGAAGCCGGCGTCGCCGACCGCCACCGCGTGCCCGGTGCGGCCGTCGGGTAGCAGCAGCTCGCCGCCCTCCGGTCCCGGGACCGGCAGCCGCCAGCGCCCGTCGCGGGCCTCGTCGCCGGGCCGCCCGGCGCCGCCCTCGAGGTCGATCACTCGCCCGCGCGGGCTCAGGGCCAGAACCGGCGCCGGCGCCCCCGCCGGGCGCTGGCGGGCCTGCTCCAGCAGTCGCGCGTCGCGTCGCCGGGCACGGGCGCGCAGGGCCTCCTCGGCGGCGCGCGCGGCGCCGGCCAGGAACGGCAGCGTCCGCGGGTCGACGGTCCGCAGGTCGGCGGTCGCGTCGAGCACCCCGAGCACCTCGCCGGTCTCGGGGTCGTGGATCGGGGCCGCCGAGCAGGTCCAGCCGTGGACCGCGGGCCGGAAGTGCTCGGCGCTGAAGATCTGGACCGCGTGGTCCTCGGCCAGCGCGGTCCCGACGGCGTTGGTGCCGGCGGCCCGCTCGCTCCAGTCGGCGCCGGCGGCGAAGCCCATCTCGTCGCTGGCCCGCTCGATCGTCGCGTCCGCGCCGTCGACCCACAGCAGCAGCCCGCTGCCGTCGCTCAGCGCCAGCACGTGCGGCCCGTTGGCCGAGAGCTGCCGCAGCACCCGCCCCAGGATCCCGCTGACGGGGGCCAGCGGATGGGCGATCCGCCGCAGCTCGAGCGCGTCGCCGTCGAGCGGGACCGGGGCGCGGTCGCCCGAGGGGTCGACCCCGGCGGCCGCCGAGCGTTGCCACGAGCGGTCGATCACCGAGCGGACCGCGTCGGCGACCCGCTGGCCGGAGCGGGCGGTCTCGTTCAGGCGCGCGAGCCGGAGCGCGTGGCGCAGCGGGTCGGTGGCGGCGTCGAACGCGGCCCACGGGTCGATCGCGGTCCTCGGCATGGACTCTCTCCGGATCCGAGACTACGCGCTCGCGCGCGGGCGCTCGCGGGGAAGTCGGCCGCGCGGCGCTGGTTCGACCGCCGTCGCCCGTAGTTGGCGCGTTGCCGCTCGCTGCCGGCAACGTCGGGGCAACGGGCGCGGGCGTACGTTCGCGTCACCGACCCGGCACGGTGCCGGGAGATCCCGAGCGAAGGAACGGACCGCCACCATGGCCACCACCATCGACACGCCGACCGCGAGCGCCGCCGCCGGCTTCCTCCAGGGCACCAAGCAGCTGCTGATCGACGGCCAGTTGGTCGACGCGGCCTCGGGCAAGACCTTCGAGACGATCGACCCCGGCACCGGCCAGGTGCTGGCCGTCGTCGCCGAGGGCGGGGCGGAGGACATCGACCGCGCCGTCGCCGCCGCCCGCCGCGCCTTCGAGGGTCCGTGGTCGCGGATCAGCCCCTCGGAGCGGGGCCGGATCATCCACCGGATCGGCGACCTGATCGCCGAGAACGCCGAGGAGCTGGCCGAGCTCGACTCGCTCGACAACGGCAAGCCGAAGGCCGTTGCTCAGGCCGCCGACGTCGCGCTCGCCGCCGACCTCTTCTGGTACATGGCCGGCTGGGCGACGAAGCTCAAGGGCGGCACGGTCACCCCGTCGGTGCCCTACGTCCCGGCCGACACCGAGTTCCACGCCTACACGCTGCGCGAGCCGCTCGGCGTCGTCGGCCAGATCATTCCCTGGAACTTCCCGCTGCTGATGGCGGCCTGGAAGCTCGGCCCGGCGCTGACGACCGGCAACACGGTGGTCCTGAAGCCGGCCGAGCAGACTCCGCTGTCGGCGCTGCGGCTCGGCGAGCTGCTGCTCGAGGCGGGCGTCCCCGCCGGCGTGGTCAACATCGTCCCGGGCTACGGCGAGACCGCCGGCGCGCGGCTGGCCGAGCACCCCGACGTCGACAAGGTCGCGTTCACCGGCTCGACCGAGGTCGGCAAGCTGATCGCCCGCGCGGCGACCGGCAACCTCAAGCGGGTCTCGCTGGAGCTGGGCGGCAAGTCGCCGAACGTCGTCTTCTCCGACGCCGACGTCGACGCCGCGATCGCCGGCGCCGCCCAGGGGATCTTCTTCAACCAGGGCGAGGTCTGCTCGGCCGGCTCGCGGCTCTACGTCCAGCAGGACCAGTTCGACCGGGTGGTCGAGGGCGTCTCGCAGGCGGCGAAGGCGATCAAGGTCGGCTATGGCCTCGACGCCGAGACCGAGATGGGCCCGCTGGTCTCGCAGGAGCAGTTCGAGCGCGTGACCGGCTACCTGAAGGTCGGCCAGGAGCAGGGCGCCAGCCCGGTCGCCGGCGGCAACGCGATCGACCGTCCCGGCTACTACGTCGAGCCGACGGTGATCACGGGTGCCGACGCCAGCCACGCGATCGTCCGCGAGGAGGTCTTCGGGCCGGTGATCGCGGCCCTGCCCTTCAGCGACGTCGACGACCTGGCCCGCCAGGCCAACGACTCCCACTACGGGCTGGCGGCCGGGATCTGGACCCGCGACATCTCGAAGGCCCACCGGCTGGCGAAGCGGATCAAGGCCGGCACCGTCCACGTCAACACGTACCACGTGTTCAGCGCCGAGCTGCCCTTCGGCGGCTACAAGCAGAGCGGCTGGGGTCGGGAGATGGGCGAGGAGGTCCTGAACAACTACCTGGAGACCAAGTCGGTGATCGTCGGGCTGTAGGCGGGGGGGGGGCGGGCGGCCGACGTCGACGTCGAATCGCACTCTCGCGGGCCGCCGCTTGCGCGAGACCGCGATTCGACGTCGCCCCGCCGGTCGAACGCGGTCTCGCCCTCCGGCGACGGGTGAGACCGCGATTCGGCGTCGTCCGCCGACCAATCGCCCGCTCGGGCCGCCTGCCCCGCGCCAGACCGCGATTCGGCGCCGCCCCGACGGCCGAACGCGATCTCGCCCTCCGGCGACGAGCGAGACCGCGATTCGGCGTCGCCCGTCGACCAATCGCCCGCTCGGGCCGCCCGCCCCGCGCCAGACCACGATCCGACGTCGCCCCGCCGACCAATCGCCCGCTCGGGCCGCCCGCCCGCATCAGACCACGATCCGACGTCGCCCCGACGGCCGAACGCGGCCTCGCCCCGCGACGACGGACGAGACCGCGATTCGACGTCGCCGGTCTTGCTCGTTCCGCGATGAAACGGCGCCTGGCCGTCGGGTCCTCGTCGCGGATTCGTGCCGGAGCTTCAGCGGATCGTGTCAAGATCGGTTGGTGACCGAGGCGGGCGTTGAACGGGAGGAGCGCGAGGCGCGGACCCGGCTGGCCGCGGTCCCGTCCGACCTGACCGCGGTCCTGCGGCCGATCCTGCCGGCGGTCGCCGACGAGGTCGTCGAGGTGATCCGGGCCGAGGTCGACGAGTACCGGCGGCCCTTCGGCGGCAGCTTCGGTCGCACCGTCCGCCGCGGCGTCGAGCTGTCGCTGGGCGAGTTCGTCGGCCTGATCGAGGACCCCGAGCGGCCGGCGGCGGGGACCCAGGTGATCTTCGAGCTGGGCCGCGGCGAGGTTCGGGCCGGCCGCACCGTCGACGCGCTCCAGGCCGCCTTCCGCTGCGGGGCGCGGGTCGCTTGGCGGCGGTTCGGCGACAGCGCCCGCGAGCACGGCGCCGAGCAGGACGCGCTGATCGCCCTCGGCGAGGCGATCTTCGCCTACATCCACCGGCTCTCGGCGCTGGCCGTCGCCGGCTGGGCCCAGGAGCAGTCGCTGCGGGCCGGCGCCACCCAGCGGGCTCGCGACGCGCTGGTCCGGCTGGCGATCGCCGAGCCGCCGGCCGACGAGATCGACGTCACCGCCGCCGCCCGCGAGCTGGGCTGGACACCGCCGGGCGCGGTCGCGGTGGTGGTGGTCCCCGACGGCGACGGTCCCGGCGACCTGCTGCGGATCGACCCCCAGATCGCCGCCTCGGTCCGCGACGGCGCGGTCGTCGGGCTGGTGCCGGCCTCGGGCACGCTCGACCGGGTCGCCGCCGCGCTCGCCGGGCGGCCGGCGGCGATCGGGCCGACGGTCGCGTGGGAGGCGGTCGCCCGCTCGCACCGGCGGGCGCGGGCGGTGCTGGCGCTGCATGCCGACGGCCGGCTGCCGGGGGCGACGCTGCCGCTGCGGGCCAGCGACCACCTGGAGGCGCTGGTGCTGCACGCCGACGCCGGCGCCTCGGCCGAGCTGGCCGACCAGGTGCTGGCCCCGCTCGACGCGCTGCCGCCCGGCCGCCGCGCTCGCCAGCTGGAGACGCTGCGGGCCTGGCTCGACCACCGCGGCCACGGACCGCGGATGGCGGAGGACCTGCACCTGCACCCGCAGACCGTCCGCTACCGGGTGGCGCGGCTGCGCGAGGTGCTGGGCCCGGCGCTCGACGAGCCCGACGGCCGCTTCCGGCTGGAGCTGGCGCTGCGCCGGCGCGGCGTCCGTCACGGGTGAGCGGCGGGCGGCCCGGGCGGCGGGCGCCGACCTCCGCCGACCCTCCGCTCTCCGGCTGCGACGTTTCGGTCACTGACAGACCGGAACGTCACAACCCACCGGCCGGCGCGGCGAGCGGCCGATGTGGACGCTGCCCGCACGATGTCGTGCAGCGCTCGGCAGCGGCGGCGGGTGTCCGTAACGTCGTCTGCCGCGCGGGCCGATTGCCGTCTCGGACCGCCCACCCGATGCTCCGAACCTCCGTCCTTCGACGCCCCGTGGGCGCGCTCGCCGTGGTCGCGCTGCTCGCCCTGACCCTGCTCGCGCTGCGGCCGCACCTGGCCCCGGGCGCCCAGAGCAGCGGCGCGCTGCGGCAGCAGATCGACCGCCAGCGGGGGACCGAGCAGCGGCTCTCCTCGACCGCGGCCAAGCTCGGCGCGCTCGAGCAGGGCGCCGCGAAGGCCGTCGCCGTCGCCCAATCGCGGCTGGCCGACGTCCAGCACGACTACGACGCCGCCCAGCAGCGGCTGGCCACCACCACCAGCGACCTGCGCGCGACCCGCGCCCGGCTCGTGCGGCTGCACCGGCGGCTGGCCGAGGGGCGCCAGATCCTGGCCGAGGTGCTGCGGGCCCGCTACGCCTACGAGAAGCCCGACGTCGTCGACCTGGTCCTCAGCAGCAAGGGCTTCTCCGACCTGCTGGAGCGGCTGTCCTTCCTGAAGCGGGTCCAGCGCCGCGACACCGCGATCGTGACCGCCGTCCGCCGCGCCCGCACCGACGCGATCCGCGACGAGGGCCGGCTGCAGAAGCTGCGCAGCGGCCAGCAGCGGCAGGCGGCGATCGTCAGCCGTCAGCGCGACGCGATGGCCTCGATGACCGCCGGCCTCGAGCAGCGCCGGTCGGCGCTCGCCCAGGCCCGCGACGCGCGGCTGGCCGCGCTGGCCGACACCCGCGCCAGCCGCCGCCGGGCCGAGCGCACGCTCACCCGTCTGGAAGCCGAGCAGGCCCGCGCCGCGCGCCAGTTCAGCGCCCCGGCGGCGACCGCCCGCAGCGGCGGGGGCGGGGGTGGCGGCCAGTCCTCGGGCGGCCCGTGGGCGATCCCGTGGCCGATCGTCCAGTGCGAGTCCGGCGGCCAGAACGTGCCGCCGAACAGCGCCGGCGCCTCGGGCTACTACCAGTTCATGCCCCAGACCTGGCGTGGGCTCGGCGGCAGCACGCCGCACGCCTACCAGGCGTCGAAGGCCGAGCAGGACCGGCTGGCGGCGAAGCTCTGGAACGGCGGCGCCGGCGCCAGCAACTGGGACTGCGCCGCGATCGTCGGCATCACGCACTAGCCGGCACCGTCCACCGTCCGTCCGCCTGGCGCGTTCGCGCTGACGGAGCCCGTAGGATCCGCCGCGCGCGGCTGGGTCGGTCGCGTCCGGTCTCGATCCCTGGAGGACCTCTCGATGCGCTCATCCCTGCTCACCGCCGCGGCGATCGCCGCCGCCCTGCTCGGCGCCGCCGCGCCCGCCTCGGCCGCGATGGTCAAGGGGATCGAGGACGACCGGCTGATGCTGTCCGACGACCCCGCCGACCGCCAGGCCTTCTGGACCGCGGTCGAGCAGGCGCGGGCGAAGACGGTGCGGGTGGTGCCGCGGTGGCCGATCGGGGCCGAGACGGTGCCCGAGGACACCCTGCTGCGGCTGCGGCGAGCGGTCACCGAGGGCCAGGCCAAGGGCGCCAAGCTGCTGGTCGGCATCTACCAGGGGATCGGCCGCGGCCAGCCGCGCAGCTTCCGGGTCGACGCCGCCACCCAGCTGGCCTACGTGCGCTTCGCCGGGTCGCTGGCCAAGGGCCTCTCCGACCTGCCGATCGCCGGCTACCTGACCTGGAACGAGCCGAACTACGCGACCACCTGGCCGCAGGCCCAGGCGCGCGAGTGGGTGACGCTCTCCAACCGCACCTACCGGGCGATCCGCAGCGCCGACCCCGGCGTCCCGATCCTGGCCGGCGAGGCGGCGCCGAACGTCCGCAACAACAACAGCAAGTCGACCAACCCGGGCGCGTTCTTCCGCAAGGCGCTGTGCCTGAACAGCGCCTACCGGCCGCAGAACCGCTCCAAGAGCTGCCGCAGCACCAAGCTGCTGGCCGACGGCATCACGCTCCACACCTACGACTTCACCGGCTCGCCGCTGCGCGCGAACAAGAACAAGGACGCCTGGGTCCACGGCAACCTGAACCAGGCGGTCAGCCAGATCCGCAAGCTGGCGGCGGCCAAGAAGATCACCGTCAAGGCCTCGCGCAACGTCCACATCACCGAGTTCGCCTACCGCTCGAAGGAGCCGAACCGGACCGATCCGAAGCTGGCCGCCACCTACACGCGGCAGGCCTGGAACGCGGCCAAGAAGGCCGGGATCAAGTCGTTCATCTGGTACCTGCTGCGCGACCCGTCGAACCCCGACGACAACTTCGCCAGCGGCCTCTTCAGCGCGACCGGCGAGCCGTACCCGGTCTGGGACGTCTTCCGGACCCTCCGCTGATCGCGGCCGCTCAGTCGGCGGCGACGGGCGCCGGCGCGTCCGTCGCCTCCAGCTCGGCGAGGGCGGCGGCGCCGGCCTCGCGGAAGCGCGCGACGGCGTCCAGCCGCACCTGCTCGTAGCCGCGGACCGTCTCGGCCAGGGCCGCGACCGCCGCGATCCGCTCGGCCGTCGCCGGCCGCAGCCGCCGCAGCGCCCGGTCGACCAGCGTCCGGTACTCGCCCGGCAGCGCCCGGTCGGTCCGCCGGACCTCCGTCCGCCCGAACGGGTCGAGCGCGGTCCCGCGCAGCCGCCGCGCCCGGTAGAGCGCCCGCATGCTCGGCCGGATCCAGCTGCCGAGCCCGATCTTGCCGTCGTGGAAGCGGCGCAGCTGGGGCGGGTCGAGCTGGATCCGGACCCGCGCCCCGGGCCCGAACTCGCGCCGGATCCGCTCCTGCTCGTCGGGATCCAGGTGCAGCCGCGCGATCTCGTACTCGTCCTTGGCGGCCAGCAGGTGGTGGAGCCCGCGGGCGAAGGCGACCCGGATCGCGGTCGAGCCGGGCGCCCGGTCGGCCTCGACCGCGGCCACCTCGGCGACCTCGCGCAGGTAGCGCTCGGCCAGCCGCTGGTCCTGGTAGGCGACCAGCTCCGGCGTCCGCACCGCCAGCACGTGGCGGAGCGCGGCGGTGGCGGCGTCGCCGGGCGCGGCCAGCGCGTCGAGCTGGGCGCGCAGCGCCGCCGGCAGCGCGGCGATCCGGCGCTCGTCGCGGTCGCCGTCGCCGGCGGGACGGTGGTGGTCGACCCGCAGCGGCGTCTCCGCGGTCGGCAGGGCCAGCGGGTCGGCGCCCGGCAGGTCCATCGCCAGCGGCCGGTCGACGCCGGTGGCGTGGAGCGCGGCCCGCAGTGCGTCGGGGCGGGCGACGGCGGCCCGGCCCCAGCGGAAGGCGGCGACGTTGGCGTCGACCGCGACCCCGCCCAACGTGATCGCCCGCTCGATCGAGGCCGGCCGCAGCGGCACCGCGCCGGCCTGGACCGCGGCCCCGAGGACGACCACGTTGGCCGCCAGGTGGTCGCCGACCAGCGCCTCGGCGATCGCGACCGCGTCGAGCGCCAGCGCCTCGCGCGAGCGGGCCCGGACCCGGTCGGCCAGCGGTCCGCTGTGGTGGACCGCGGCGTGCGGGTCGACGACCTGCTCGCCGGTCGGGACCTCGCTGGTCGAGAGCACGGCGAAGGTCCGCTCGGGATCGGCGCCGGCCAGCTGGACGGCGTTGGTCGCGCCGAGCAGGTCGAAGGCCAGCAGCGCGTCGAGCGTCCGGGCCGAGGCGCGGGGACCGCCGACGATCGTGTGGTCGCCGATCCGGACGTCGCTGATGACGTTGCCGCCCTTCTGCGAGAGCCCGGTCTGGTCGAGCCCGATCGCCTCGCGGCCCTCGAGCAGCGCGGCGACGCCGAGCAGGTGGCTGACGGTGACCACGCCGGTGCCGCCGATCCCGCACATCCGGACGGTGAACTCGCGGGCGTCGGGGCCGCCGGCCCACGGCGGCGCCGGCAGGTCGTCGGGCGCGCTCGGGCGCGGGGCCGCCTCGGCGCCGGCCGCGGCCCGCGCCAGCTGCCGCCGCGCCCACCAGCCGCCGAGGCCGCGGCGGCGGTCGGCGGGGACGACGGTGACGAAGCTCGGGCACTCGCCCTGCAGGCAGGAGAGGTCGACGTTGCAGGAGGACTGGTGGATCCGCGTCTTGCGGCCCAGCTCGGTGTCGACGGGCTGGACCGAGAGGCAGGAGGACTTGCGGCCGCAGTCGCCGCAGCCCTCGCAGACCCGCTCGTTGATCATCGCCCGCTCGGCCGGTCGCTCGAGCTGGCCACGCCGCCGCAGCCGCCGCTTCTCGGCCGCGCAGCGCTGGTCGTGGAGCAGCACCGTGACCCCGTCGAGCGCCCGCAGCTCGGCCAGCGACTCGTCGACCCGGTCACGGTCGCGGACCTCGGCGTTGGCGGCCAGCTCGACGCCGCGGTACTCCTCCAGCCGCTCGGTGGTGACGATCGTCCGCTGCACGCCCTCGGCCTCCAGCAGCCGGGTCAGGGCCGGGACGGTCATCCCGCCCTCGATCGCCTGGCCGCCGGTCATCGCGACCGCGTCGTTGTAGAGCAGCCGGTAGACCATCCGCTGGCCGCTGGCGACGGCGAACCGCAGGGCCAGTGAGCCGCTGTGGGCGAAGGTGCCGTCGCCGACGTTCTGGACGAAGGCGTCGTCGAGGTCGACGAACGGGGCCATCCCGACCCACTGCGCGCCCTCGCCGCCCATCTGGGTCGAGCCGGTCACCTCGCCCTTGCCGGCGTCGTCGATCAGCGCCATCACGTGGCAGCCGATCCCGGCCCCGACGACGGTCCCGTCGGGTGCCTTGAGCGACGTGTTGTGGGGACAGCCGGAGCAGAAGAAGGGGGTCCGGGCGGGGGAGGGGGCGGCGCCGGCCATCGGCAGCGTGATCGCGACGCCGCCGGCCGGGCGCCGGCGGAGCGCGTCGCGGCGGGCGTCGATCCGGGCCGCCTCGTCCTCGCTCAGCCGCTCGCGCAGCCGCGGGGCCAGCGCCTCGAGGATCAGGTCGGCGTTCAGCTCGCCGACGACCGGGACCAGCGGCCGGTCGTGCTCGTCGCGCTCGCCGACGATCCGCGGCGCGCCGGGGCGGCCGTAGAGCGCGTCACGCAGCTGGGTCTCCAGGAAGGCGTGCTTCTCCTCGACGACGACCACCTCGTCGAGCCCGTCGGCGAACGCCCGCAGGCCCTCGCGGTCGGCCGGCCAGGGGGCGCGGACCTGGAGCAGCCGGACGCCGGCGTCGGCCAGCCGCCGCTCGTCGAGCCCGACGTCGTGGAGCATCTGGACCAGGTCGTGCCAGGTGCGGCCGGCGGCGACGATCCCGAGCGCGGCCCGCCCGTCGCGGCAGCCGTGGACGACGTTGAGGCCGTTGGCGCGCAGGTAGTCGACGGCCAGCGGCAGCCGCACCTCGGCCAGCGAGCGCTCCATGTCGAGGTTGCCCGGCGGCAGGATCCGGGCGTTCGGCTGGTGGCGGTAGGGCCCGGCGCCGTGGCCGGGCCAGGGCCGCTCGGGCCGCTGCGGCCGGACCCGCTCGGGCGAGACCCGCAGCGTGCCGTGGGCGTCGGCGACGGCGGTCACCACCTTGACGGCGGCCCACAGCCCGCTGGCGCGCGAGAGCGCGGCGGCGTGGCGGACCAGGTCGACCGCCTCCTGGACGTTGCCGGGGTAGAGGATCGGGACCTGGATCGCGGCCAGCGTCGCCTCGGAGGCGGAGGGCAGGGTCGAGGACTTCGAGGCCGGGTCGTCGCCGACCAGCGCCACCACGCCACCGAGCGGGTGGGTGCCGATCACGTTGCCGTGGCGGATCGCGTCGGTCGCGCGGTCGAGGCCGGGGGCCTTGCCGAACCAGACGCCGAGCACGCCGTCGACCCGCGCCCCGCGCCGCTCGGGGGCCAGCTGGCTGCCCCAGACCGCGGTCGCGCCCAGCTCCTCGTTGAGCCCGGGCTGGAAGTGCAGGTCGAGCTCGGGCAGCTCGCGGCTGGCGCGGATCGCCTCCTTGTCGACGCTGCCGAGCGGCGAGCCCTGGTAGCCGGAGACGTAGCCGCCCGTCCGCTGGCCGGCCGCGCGGTCGGCGCGGAGGGTGTCGACGACCCCGCGGATCAGGGCCTGGATGCCGGTCAGGTGGACGCGACCCGCGGCGGCGGTGTAGCGATCCTCCAAGCGGAAGCCGGCGACGGTGGACTCGGCCCCGCCCCCGGGCGGCAGCATCTCCCTCATGGTCAACAACTCTAACCAGCGCTGGGGAGGGTTGGCAACCGATGGGCGGTCGTGCGCCAGCTCGATCGGCGCTCGCCGCGGGTCGTCGTCACCGGGGGAGCCATGCGGCCCATGCCCCCATGTCAGCGCAGCGCCGGCCCCGGCCGGGGCGATCGCCGCTGCCGACCCGACGCGCGGGGGGCGATGCGCGGAGGTCCGCCTGTCGGCGCTCCGAGGGGCGGGGTTCCGCGGACCGCGGCGGCGGGAGTCGTCCCGCGCGGGCTACTCGTCGCGCTGGAGCGGCAGTAGGAAGTCGGGCGTCCGCCGCAGCAGCGTGCGGCCGGTCTCCTGCTCCCAGGTCTGCTCGACCTTGGCCAGGTGCTCGTCCATCACCTGGTCGACCGCGTCGAGGTCGCCGTTGCCGATCGCCGCCAGCGTCCGCTCGTGGATGTCGAGCGTCCAGTCGGGGACCAGCGGGACGTGCAGCGCCATGTCGCGCGCGATCTCCAGCCGGCGCAGGATCGTGCGCATCAGCGAGATCACCGTGGTGTTGCCCGAGGCGCGCGCGATCGCCAGGTGGAAGCGGGTGTCGAGCTGGAGGAAGCGGTCCTCCTCGGCGGCGATCCGGCCGCGTCCGACGAGCTCGCGCTGCTGCACCAGCAGCCGCTCCAGCCGGCTGAGGTCCTCGTCGTTGGCGCGCGCGGCGGCGAGCTGGGCGACCCGC
The DNA here is from genome assembly GCF_034096925.1 of Patulibacter defluvii. NCBI lineage: Bacteria > Bacillati > Actinomycetota > Thermoleophilia > Solirubrobacterales > Patulibacteraceae > Patulibacter > Patulibacter defluvii. The sequence goes on along the minus strand of NZ_JAWZSQ010000009.1, from coordinate 165,241 downwards.
GGCTCGACCAGCCGGCGGGCCTCGAGCACGCCGGGGATCTCCGACAGCCGCATCCGCGATCCGCGCATCACCAGCTCGCGCGGGACGTACTCGCTGGCCACCGTCATGCCGCCGCCGGGGCCGGGGGTGACCGCGACCACGCCGGCGTCGGCGAGCACCCGGATCGCCTCGCGGAGGGTCGGGCGGCTGATCTGCATCTGGGCGGCCAGGTCACGCTCCGAGGGCAGGCGGTCGCCCTCGCGCAGCTCGCCGTGGGCGATGCTGTCGGTGATCTGCGTCACCGCCTCCTCGAACGTGCGACGCGTCTGAACCGGCTGGAACACCGGGTTGAGCATAGACCGCTCCCGGCCGGAGGTTGACCCCGGAGCGCGCTTGGTAACTTGACCTGACCAAGAGTGGCTGCTGTGATGGACGCACAGAGCGCACGGCGTACCCGCCGGCGCTTCCGCGAACGGGAGGCAGGAGCCAGATGCAGCGCCACGACGACCCGGCCATCGCCACGGCGGCCCTGGTCGAACCGCCCCACGAACGCGGACCGCGGCTGCCGGAACGGGTCGATCACGAGCGGGTCGTCCACGTCCACGACCCGGCCAGCGGGCTGCGGGCGATCGTCGCCGTCCACTCGACGGTGCTCGGCCCGGCGCTCGGTGGCCTCCGCCGCCGGCACTACCCCGGCGGCACGCCCGAGGCGTTGGTCGACGTGCTGCGGCTGAGCGCGGCGATGACCGACAAGGCGGCGCTGGCCGGGCTCGACCTCGGCGGCGGCAAGGCGGTCGTGCTCGACGACGGCGACGAGGCGGCCTGGCCGGCCCGGCTCGACGCGCTGGCCGCGGTGCTGGAGGAGCTGGGCGGCCGCTACATCACCGCCGAGGACATCGGCACCACCACCGCCGACATGGACCGGCTGGCCCGCGGGACCGCCTGGGTGGTCGGCCGCTCGCCGGCCGCGGGCGGCGTCGGCGACCCCTCGCCGGTGACCGCGGAGACGGTCGTCGAGGGGATCCGCGCCGGCCTCGGCGCGGCGACCGGCAGCGAGGATCCGGCCGGCCGCGCGGTCGGCGTGGTCGGGCTCGGCAAGGTCGGGGCGGCGGTCGCCGTGCGGCTGGCCGAGGCCGGGGCCGAGGTCTGGGCCTGCGACGTCGATCCGCAGCGGGTCGCGGCGCTGGCCGCCTCCGGCCACGTGCGGCCGGCCTCCGGGCTCGACGAGGTCGTGGCCCGCGCCGGCGACGTGCTCGCCCCCTGCGCGACCGGGGCGATGGTCGGCGCCGAGCTGGTCGACGCGCTCCGCTGCTCGGTCGTCTGCGGGGCGGCCAACAACCAGCTCGCCGACCCGGCCGTCGAGACGCTGCTGCACGAGCGCGGGATCGTCTGGGTGCCCGACGTGCTGGCCAACTGCGGCGGCCTGATCGCCGTCGCCCAGGAGCGGCCCGGCGGCGACCCGGCCTCGACCCCGGCCGCCGTCGCGCGGGCCGCCGCCCGGATGCGCGAAGTGCTGGCGCGGGCCGCCGAGGACGGCGTCGCGCCGGGCGCCACGGCGCGCGCGATGGTCGCCGAGCGGCTGGCCGCCGCCGCCCGCTGAGGGACGCGGCCCGCGGACCGCCGCCGGCGGGCCGGCCCTGCCGGGGGACAAGCCCGCGGCCGGCCTTTGTGCCGGGCACGCATTGCCCGGGCGCCCGACCGGCTCCTAGATTGCCGCCACTTCCTGAGCGACCGGCCGGCAAGGGGCCACGAAAGGAGCGTCCATGGAGAGGACGGAGGGGGCCGTCGCCGAACGCGGCGGCCCGGGGGAGACGGCGGGCTACGACCCGATCACGTTCAGCGTCCTGCTCAGCCGCTTCTCGAGCATCGCGCACGAGATGACGCTGACCCTGGAGTACACGGCCTGGACGTCGATCCTGGCGCTGGCGCGCGACTACTCCTGCGCGATCTACGACGCGCGGCCGCGGCAGATCTGCATGTTCGACGCGCTGCCGATCCACACCACCTCGATGCACCTGGTGCTCGAGGAGATCGCCGCCGCGTTCGAGGGCGACGTCCACGAGGGCGACGTCTTCATGTGCAACGCGCCCTACCGCGGCAACACCCACGTCGGCGACGTCGTCACCGCCGAGCCGGTCTTCGTCGACGGTCGGCACCTGTTCTGGTCGGTCACCAAGGGCCACCAGCTCGACGTCGGGGCGGTGATCCCGTCGAGCATCGTCCCGAGCGCGAAGGACGTCTGGCAGGAGGGGCTGCACATCCCGCCGCTGAAGATCCACGACCGCGGGGTCCCGCGCGAGGACGTCATCGACCTGTACCTGACGAACCTCCGCTACCGCGACCTGCTGCACGGCGACCTGCTCGCCCAGCTCGGCTCGATCGGCAAGGGCCGCGTGCGGCTGCAGGAGCTGGTCGCCGAGTACGGGGCCGACGAGGTCGTCCGCTACGTCGACCACATCATCGACTACGCCGACCGCCGGATGGCCGAGGAGGTCCGCGCGATCCCCGACGGCGTCTACACCGCCGAGTCGTGGGTCGACAGCGACGGCGCCGACGGCACCGACATCCCGATCCGGGTCGCGGTGACCGTCGAGGACGACCGCGTGAGGGTCGACTACAGCGGCAGCGGGCCGCAGTCGCCGAGCGGCGTCAACGGGACCTTCGCGACCTCGCAGGGGGCCGCCGCGATCCCGTTCATGTACTACATCGACCCCGACGTCCCCCACAACGACGGCTGCTTCCGCCACGTCGAGGCCTACGCGCCGGAGGGGACGATCTGCCACGCCGCCTACCCCGCGGCGACCTCGAGCGCGACCACCTGTCCCTCGGACACGATGCACGACGTCATCAACAAGGCGATGGCGGCGGCGGTGCCGGACAAGGTCGTGGCCGGCGGCGCGCGGGCGGCGAACATGCCCAACTGGGCCGGGATCGACGAGCGCACCGGCGAGCCGTGGGCGGCGATGTTCTTCAACAACGGCGGCGGCGCCGGCGCGGCCAAGGGCACCGACGGCTGGCCGATCCTGGCCACGCTGGCGGCGATGGGCGGCCTCAAGTCGCTGGTGATCGAGCAGCTGGAGCTGCTCTACCCGCTGCTGGCCGACAGCATGGAGATCGAGCCCGACTCGATGGGCGTCGGCGAGTGGATCGGCGGGCCCGGCGTCCGCTGGGCGGTGCGCCCGATCGCCGGTTCGGCCGAGGTCGTGACCTTCGGCGACGGCCAGGCCAACCCGCCGCACGGCGTGCTCGGCGGCACGATGGGGATCGGCGGCGGCCAGTACGTCGAGGACGAGGCGACGGGCAAGCGCACGTTCGTCTCCGCCACCGGCCACTACCTCGTCGGCCCCGGCCAGCGGCGGGTCGGCGTCTCGACCGGCGGGGGCGGCTACGGCAACCCGATCGACCGCCCGGTCGAGCAGGTCCGGCGCGACGTCCGCGACGGCCTGATCACCCGCGCCACCGCCGACGACCTGCACGGCGTGGTGCTCTCCGACGACTGGGACCCGGTCGTCGACGAGCCGGCCACCGTCGCCCGCCGCGCCGAGCTGGCGCTGGTCGAGCGGCCGCTGGTCGAGCCGACCGTGCCGTCGGCGTCGACCTGGCTGCAGGAGCAGCTGCGGCCCGGCGACGAGTCCCTCCTCAACCCGACCGTCTGAAGGAGCACCCATGGGATACCGACTGGGCATCGACATCGGCGGGACGTTCACCGACTTCGTCGCGATCGACGAGCAGGGCGCGGTGACGCTCTGGAAGGAGGACTCGACGCCGGCCGACCCGAAGGCCGCGATCGAGCGCGGGCTGGCGGCGATGGCCGGCGAGCTGGGGATGCCGCTCGACGAGCTGCTGTCCTCGGCCGACGCCTTCGTCCACGGCTCGACGATCGCCACCAACACCCTGATCGTCCGCAACGGCGGACCGGTCGGGCTGGTCTGCACCGAGGGCTTCCGCGACGTGCTGCTGTTCCGCGACGGCTTCAAGCCCGAGCGCTTCAACGTCCACCTGAAGCGGCCCGCCGACTTCGTCGACCGCTACCTGCGGATCGGCGTCCCGGAGCGGATCAACGTCGACGGCGAGGTCCTGCGCGAGCTCGACGAGGACGCCGTCCGGGCCGCCGCGCAGCGCTTCCGCGAGGCCGACGTGAAGGCGGTCGCGGTCGCCTTCCTGTGGTCGGTCGTCAACGGCGACCACGAGCGGCGGGCGGCCGAGATCCTGCGCGAGGAGCTGCCGGACGTCCCGGTCTTCTGCTCGAAGGACGTGCTGAACGAGATCCGCGAGTGGGAGCGGACCTCGGCGACGGTGCTGAGCGCCTACGTGCTGCCGAAGATCGGCGACTACCTGCAGCGGCTGGAGGCGTTCCTCGGCGACCACCGGCTGGCGCACCCGGCCCAGTACATGCAGATCAACGGCGGCTGCGCGTCGGTCGACGAGATCATGCAGCGGCCGGTCAACACGCTCCACTCGGGGCCGGCGGCGGCCCCCGCGGCGGCCGCCTACCACCTCGACGCGGCGGCCCGCAGCGGCGACGGCAGCGGCAACGTGATCACCGTCGACATGGGCGGGACGAGCTTCGACGTCTGCCTGATCCGCGAGGGCCGGCCGGCGATGAGCCGCGCGATCCAGGTCGAGTTCCAGCCGATCGGCGTCTCCGGCGTCGAGGTCCACTCGATCGGGGCCGGCGGCGGCAGCATCGCCTGGATCGACGCCGGCGGCGCGCTCCGCGTCGGGCCGCAGAGCGCGGGCGCCACGCCCGGGCCGGCCTGCTACGGCGCCGGCGGCGAGCAGCCGACGGTGACCGACGCCAACGTCGTGCTCGGCTACCTGGCCCCCGAGGCGTTCCTCGGCGGCCGCCGGCGGCTGCGCGACGACCTCTCGGCGGCGGCGGTCGCCTCGCGGGTCGGCGACGCGCTCGGGATGGAGCCGTTGCAGGCCGCGGCGGGGATCATCGAGGTGGTCAACGCCAACATGGTCGGCGGGATCCGCTCGGTCTCGGTCGAGCGCGGGATCGACCCGCGCGGCTTCATGCTCGTCTCCGGCGGCGGGGCCGGTGGCCTCCACGCCGCCCGGCTGGCGCGCCAGCTGGGGATGGGCAAGGTGATGATCCCGGCCGAGGCGTCGACCTTCTGCGCCTTCGGGATGACGGTCACCGACGTCCGCCACGACTACACGATCTCGCGCCACGCGATCTCCAGCGACCTCGACGTCGCGTCGCTCGACGGGCCGTTCGCGGAGCTGGAGCAGCGGGCGCGGCAGCGGCTGCTCGACGACGGCTTCGACGCGAGCCAGATCCGGCTGGAGCGGTCGGTCGACGCCCGCTACCGCAACCAGGTCCACGAGCTGACGATCCCGATCCCCGGCGGCGACGGCTACGGCCCCGACGACCTGGCCGAGATCGTCCGCCGCTTCCACGCCGAGCACGAGAAGCAGTTCACGTACTCGCTGGAGGACGTCCCGGTCGAGTTCCTCCACTGGCGGCTGGCGGCGTTCGCCGTCACGCCCGCCGTGGCCCGCCCGGAGGCACCGCCGGCCGACGATCCCGAGGCGGCCGGCCAGGCGGCCCTGATCGGCCACCGCGAGGCCTACTTCCCCGAGCACGGGGGCAAGGTCGAGACGCCGGTCTACGCGACAGGCTCGCTGGTGCCGCGGGCCCGCGTCCACGGCCACGCGATCATCGAGTCGCCGACCACGACGGTGGTCATCAACCCCGGCGACCAGCTCGACGTGCTCGAGGGCGGCCGGCTGCTGGTGACCGTGGCGACCGGCTGAGCGAGCGGCGGCCACGGCCGCCGCGACCGCTGGCGGTGCGAGCACCCGGGCCCCGTGCCCGGGTGCTCGTCGTCGTGCCCGGCCGGCGGCTGCTGCGGTGGGCCAAGCGGCCGTCGGCGATGTGGCTCCGGACCCAATTGTGGGCGCCCCCGCGCGGCTCGGAACATGGCCCCACGGAGAGGCGATCCGCCGGCGCGGCCGGCGGACGACGAGACGGGAGAGCGGGAGATGAGCAGCACGGGACGACGGATGCGACGGGGCGCGGCGGTCGCGGCGGCGGCGCTGGCGGTGGCCGGCGCGAGCGGCTGCGGCAGCGCCGACGGCGGCAGCGGCGGGGGTGGCGGCGCCGGCAAGCGCGTACGGATCGCCTTCTTCGGCCTCGCGGCCGAGAACGCCTACACCCAGTTCGCCTACAAGGGCGCCCAGGCCGAGGCGAAGGCGAAGGGGGCCGAGCTGTCGTTCTTCGACGGCAAGTTCGACGGCCCGACCCAGATCAAGCAGATCCAGGACGCGATCACGTCGCAGCGGTTCGACGCCTTCGTGGTGATGCCCAACGACCAGCCGGGCGTGGTGCCCGTCGCCAAGCAGGCGATCGGCCAGGGGATCTCGGTCACCGCGCTCCAGTTCCCGATCGGCAGCGACCCGAAGACGGCGCGGCCGCAGGTCGAGGGCCTGACCGCGTCGGTGGTCGAGGACGTCGTCGCCGGCGCCCGGATCAGCGCCGAGGGGATCAACGCGATGTGCCGCGACCGCGACCCCTGCAAGGTGGCGCTGCTCTACGGCTCGCGCAAGGTCACCTGGGACGGCGCGGCCAAGCGGCCGACGATCCTGCGGACGCTGACCCCGAACGTGAAGGTCGTGGCCGAGGCCGACGGCCAGTTCCTCCAGGGCCCGAGCGAGCAGGCGGCGGCCGACATCCTCCAGGCCCACCCCGACCTCGACGTGCTGGCCTCGCCCTCCGGCGACCAGATGGCGCTCGGCGGCGAGCGGGCGCTGCGGGCCGCCGGCAAGCGGATCGGGCTCGGCGACCGGCCGCGCGGGGCGGTGGCGATCATCGGCTACGGCGCGGCCAGCTCGGGCGTCGAGCGGGTCCGGCGCGGCAGCTGGTACCAGACCTACGCGCTGGTCCCGCAGACGATGGCCCGCAAGGCGGTCGACCTGGCCGTCGCGGCGGTCCGCGGCGGGGGCCGCAAGGGCGTCGGGATCGTCCAGACCGAGATCAGCCCGATCGGCGACAACGTCACCCGCGAGGTGCTGCGCGAGCACCCGAGCTTCCGGGCGGAGTGGGAAGGGTGAGCAGCCCCCCGCTGATCGAGCTGGAGGACGTCGGCAAGCGCTACGCCGGCGTCCGCGCCCTCGAGGGGATCTCGCTGACGATCGAGGCCGGGACGATCCACGGCCTGGTCGGCGAGAACGGCGCCGGCAAGTCGACCCTCGGCCGGATCGTCGGCGGCGCGGTGCCGCCGACCAGCGGGACGCTGCGGATCGACGGCCGGCCGGTCGCCTACCGCAGCCCGCGCGAGGCGCTGCGCGACGGGATCGCCGTGATCCAGCAGGAGCTGGCGCTGGTGCCCGAGCTGAGCGTCCGCGAGAACGTGCTGCTGGGCACCGAGCCGGTCCGCCGCGGTGCGCTCGACCGGGCGGCGGCGCGGCGGCGGTTCGACGCGCTGGAGCAGCGGGCCGGCTTCGGCCTGCGGCCCGACGCGATCGTCGCCGAGCTGCCGATCGCCGAGCAGCAGAAGGTCGAGATCCTGCGGGCGCTGGCCCGCGACGCGCGCGTGATCGTGATGGACGAGCCGACCTCGTCGCTGGCCCGCGAGGAAGCCGACCAGCTGCACCAGCTGGTCCGCGGGCTGCGCGACGACGGGCTGGCGATCGTCTACGTCTCGCACTTCCTGGAGCAGGTGATCGAGCTCGCCGACCGGGTGACGGTCTTCCGCAACGGGCGGCTGGTCGAGACGCTCGACTGCGCCGGGCTCGACGTCGAGCGGCTGGTGGTCGGGATGCTCGGCCAGCGGCTGGAGTCGACCTTCCCGGCCAAGCGGCCGCCGGCCGACGACGCGCCGCAGCGGCTGGCCGTCCGCGGCCTGACCCGCGCCGGCGCGATCGAGGACGTCTCGTTCGCCGTCCGCGCGGGCGAGATCGTCGGCCTCGCGGGACTGGTCGGCAGCGGCCGCAGCGAGGTGCTGCGGGCGATCTTCGGCGCTGACCCGGTCGACGCCGGCGAGGTCGTCGTCGACGGCGAGCCGCTGCCCGGCGGCCGTCCGAGGCGGGCGATCGCCGCCGGGGTCGCGCTGGCCCCGGAGGACCGCAAGCGGCTGGGGCTGCTCTTGGAGTTCTCGCAGCGCGACAACGTGGCGCTGCCGCACCTGCGGTCGCTGAGCCGTTTCGGCGCGGTCCGCCGCGGCGAGGAGCGGCGGGCGACCGGCGAGCTGCTGCGGACGGTCGGCGTCTCGCCCCCGAACCCGGCGCTGCCGGTCCAGGCGCTGTCGGGCGGCAACCAGCAGAAGGTGATGTTCGCCAAGTGGCTGCTGCGGCGGCCGCGGGTGCTGCTGCTCGACGAGCCGACCCGCGGGGTCGACATCGGCGCCAAGCGGGCGATCTACGAGCTGATCGTGGGGCTGGCGGCCGAGGGGATGGCGGTGGTCGTCGTCTCCTCGGACGTCGAGGAGGTCCTCGGCCTGGCCCACCGGGTGCTGGTGATGCACCGCGGGCGGGTCGGGACCGAGCTGGACACGGCCGAGCTGACGTCGGACGCGATCGTCCGGGCGTCGTTCGGCATCGAGCACAGGATGGAGGCGGCACGGTGAGCACGGAGACCATCGACGCGGCGGCGGGAGCGCCGCGGTTCGCGTTCGGCCGCGACGCCCGCAGCGTCGCCCGCGACTACGGGATCGTCGGCGTCTTCGTGGCGCTGTTCGTGGTCCTCTCGATCACGACCCCGAACTTCCTGACCAGCCAGAACCTGCTGAACGTCCTCAACCAGAACGCCTTCATCGGGATCGCGGCCTGCGGGGCGACGCTGGTGATCATCGCCGGCGGCTTCGACCTCTCGGTGGGGGCGATGTTCGCCGTCGCCGGCGCGGTCGCGGCCTGGGCGGCGCTGCACGTCGACCCGGTCGTCGGGCTGCTGATGGGAGCCCTGGCCGGGGCGCTGCTGGGGGCGCTCAACGGGCTGCTGGTGACGGGGATCGGGCTCCACTCGTTCCTCGCCACGCTGGCCTCGGGGCTGGCCTTCAGCGGCGTCGCGGTGGCGGTCACCGGCGGCTTCCTGATCGACGCCTCGCGCTTCGACAGCTTCGTCTGGCTCGGCCGCGGCGAGGCGATCCCCGGCGTCCCGAACCCGGTGGTGCTGTTCGCGCTGGTGGCGCTGCTGCTGGGGGCGGTGCTGTCGCGGACCCGCTTCGGCCGCTACGTCTACGCGGTCGGGGGCAACGCCGAGGCGGCGCGGCTGTCGGGCGTGCGGGTGGCGCTGGTGACGGCGAGCACCTTCGTCGTCTGCGGCCTGACCGCGACCCTCGCCGGCGTGGTCGAGGTCTCGAAGTCGGGCACCGGCCAGGCGGCGCCGGGCGGGGCGGGCAGCCTGGCCCTCGACACGATCGCCGCGGTGGTGATCGGCGGCACCAGCATCAAGGGCGGTCAGGGCGCGGTCTGGCGGACCGTGCTCGGGGTGCTGCTGCTGGCGCTGATCACCAACGCCTTCAACATCCTCAACGTCGGTCCGCAGTACCAGGACATCATCAGCGCGGCGATCATCGTCGCGGCGGTGGCCCTGAACTCGCTGGCGGCGCGGCGCTAGGACGACGACGGGCGCGGCCGGTGACCGGCCGCGCCCGCGTGCTCCAGAGGGGGACTGAAGGGGGGCTCAGGCGCTCTCGACCGCGACGCCGGCCGGGGCGCCGCCGGGCAGCTTCTCGGCCTGGCGCTCGCGGCTGATGTAGACCGGCTTGCTCATCAGGCCGAGCTTCACGAAGCCCTTGATCACCAGCGCCGAGATGTCGACCTCGTACCAGCGCATCCCGTGCGAGGCGGAGCGGGGGAACGCGTGGTGGTTGTGGTGCCAGCTCTCGCCCAGCGAGAGGATCGCCAGGAACGGGTTGTTGCGCGAGTGGTCGTCGATGTCGAACCGCGTGTAGCCCGAGAAGTGGCAGATCGAGTTGATGCTCCAGGTCACGTGGTGGAGGAAGAAGATCCGCACCAGGCCGGCCCAGACGAAGGTCTGGAGCGCGCCGCCGAGGGTGCCGTAGTAGGCCAGGCCGGCGACGAACGGGAAGCCGAGGCTGGCGAGGGCGATCCACGGGAAGGCCTTCGAGATCTTCACCAGGCCCTTGTCGCGCAGCAGGTCCGGCGCGTGGCGGCGGGGGGTGCCGTGCTCGACCTGCTTCGACCACAGCCAGCCCATGTGGGCGTGGATCAGGCCCCGCAGGCCCTCGCCGCCGCCGACGTGCGGGGAGTGCGGATCGCCGTCCTGGTCGGTGTGGCTGTGGTGCTTGCGGTGGTTGGCCGCCCAGACCAGCGCCGGCCCCTCGATCGCGGTCGAGCCGGCGATCACGAACGCGTAGCGGACCCAAGGCTTGGCCTGGACCGCCCCGTGGGTCAGCAGCCGGTGGAAGCCGATCGTGACCCCGAACGCCCCGACCAGGTAGGTCGAGACGAGCATCGCGAGGTCGAACCACGTCACGTGCGAGCCCCACAGCAGGGCGATCGCGGTCAGCACCCCGACGAAGGGGAGGACCACGGCGACGACGTTCATGCGGCGCGTGGCGGGGGAGAGCTTCATGCTCGGCACGCTATGCGCAATCCGGCCCCGATTCAGCCGGTGGCGGCGAGAACGGATCGGCCGATTTTCATCGCTTCGTGATGAGTTCCGCCGGCCGGGGACGGTCGGCCCTATCGTTCGCGTCCGTGGGGCTGCTCTCGACCTGGCGCACGATCAACCGCGCGGCCCGCGAGGCCCGCGCCGCCCGCGAGGCCGGCGACCTGGCCGCGCTGGCCCGCCAGATCGGCGACGCCCACGCCGCGCGGGCCGCGGGAGACCTGCTGATCCTGCTCGTCCGCGAGGCCCACGAGCAGGCCGCCGACGGCGTGCCCGAGGCGGTCGCGGCGATCGCGCTCGACCCGGCGGTCGCCAGCGAGCCGCGGCGGAAGGCGATCCTCGCCCTCGGCACGATCCCCGCCCCGGCCGCGCGCGAGGCGCTGCGGCAGCTGGCCGACGATCCCGCCGGGGGACGGCTGGGTCGCGTCGCGCGCCAGCAGCTCGACGCCCTCCGCGAGCGGGCGCGGGGGCGCTAGAAGACCCCGAACTCGCGCACGAGCGGGCTCAGCGGGGTCTCGAAGAGCAGCGCCAGCAGGCCCTGCTCGAACTCCTTGGCCATCCGCCGGACGTCGCGGAAGAGCGGATCCTCGGCGGCGGCGTCGCGGGTCAGCCCGGTCAGGTGGTCGCGGACCGTCTGGTCGTCGAGCAGCCCGATCCAGCGGTCGTAGGCGCCGAGCGCGCGGACCCCGGCGTCGGCCGCGTCGAAGCGCAGGAAGGCCTGCGCCAGGCGGTCGGTCGGCGGCGCCTGGAGCTGGTCGATCAGGACCTCGCGCTGCTCGCTGCGGCGGTGCTCGTGGCAGAGCAGCACCGGCACCAGCCCGCCGGCGAAGAGCAGCTTCCGGTTCAGCCGCAGCTTGGCGTTGCGCAGGCCCCACTTGCGCTCGTCGGCGCGGGCCTTGCCGGCGAAGTCGACGCAGATCGTGCGCCAGTAGCGGATCAGGTCGTTGAGCAGGAACCGCGGCGGCCGGTAGTCCTTCGCCTGCCCGGCCAGGTAGCCGTCGATCACCCGCGCGAAGGCCTCGCGGTAGGCCTCCGGGCCGAGCACCGGCAGCGACTCCAGCAGCAGCAGCATCCGCCGCGTCAGGTTGCTGTTGGAGTCGTCCTCGAGCCCGATGTTGCTGGCCAGCGGCTCGACGAAGACCTGGGTCCCGAAGATCTCCTGGGTGCCGGGCTTCGCCTCGCCGGCGCCGAGCACGCCCTCCAGGTCGGCCAGCGCCGGGCGGGCGCCGGGCCGCTCGTCGCCGGCCACGAGCACCAGGAAGTCGTCGTCGCTGCCGACCGTCCGCTCGCGCCGGCCCCACGAGCCCATCAGCACGATCGAGGCGCCCGGGTCGAGCGGGACGTCGGCCAGCCGCCGCTGGGTCGCGGCGAGGTCGCGCTCGGTGCGCCGGCGGGCCTCCAGCAGGTGCGGGAAGCCGCGCCGACCGTGCTCGGCCAGGCGCTCCAGCGCGCCGTGCGGGGTGTCGCTCACGCGGGAACGTACCCCTCCGGGCCCGCGATTCCTGCTCGCGGCGCCCCGATCGGCCCCCGCTCAGCGCGGCGGCAGCGGCGCCTCGAGGATCCACGGCACGTCCAGGCAGCGCTGCAGCACCGGGCCGAACGCCTCCTCGTCGGCGGGCCGCAGCGGCACGTGGTGGCAGTGCTCGTCGAGCGAGCTGAGGTGGACGTGGCGCAGCCGCTCGCCGAACGCGTCGAGCAGCCGCTGGGCCTCGTCCAGCGACGGGTCGATCGACTGCGCGTGGGGCACGTCGAGGCAGAAGCCGGCCTCCGGCAGCGCGGCGAAGAACGGCTCCAGCTCGTCGGCGGTGCGGCCGTCGGCCTTGCGGGCGTCCATGTTCTCCAGCACCACGGTGGCGCCGAGCGCGGCGTAGCGCTCCGGCCGCTCGATCGCGTCGGGGTGGACGACGATCGCGTCGACCACCGCCGGCAGCGCCCGCAGGCGCTCGACCAGCGCCGACTCCGGCAGCTCGCGGTGCTTGGTCGGCGCGTGGACGCTGAGGAAGCGGAACGGCAGCTCGCGGCGGCTGGCCGCCAGCCAGTCGCAGAGGCTCAGGAACTCCGGCTCCGAGAGCGCCGCCAGCTCGACCGCCAGCGTCGAGACGTCGAACGCGCGCGTGACGAGCATGTCCCACTGGCCGCGCAGCTCGGTCAGGTGGCCGGTCGAGGTCCCCAGCGGGTGGTGCGAGCTGAGCAACCCGCCCACCCGCGCATCGGCGATCGCGGAGGAGACCATGCCCTCGACGGTAGGCCCCGGGTCGGACGGTGCGAGAACTCCCTGCAACTGCCGTTGCACCGGCCCGCGAGCGTCGTCGTCGGACGGCTCGGCGGGGGACGGGACGGGGCGGGCGGGGGCACCGGACACGGGTCGGACAGGGTGGCAGACGGGGCCCGCCGGCGGGCCGCCCGCGCCCGTCGCCATCTACGATCCGGCGCGTGCCGACGACCCCGAGCGCGGACGCCAGCGGCCCCGCCCACTGCCCCTGGTGCGACGCCCCGACCGCGACCGCCGTCGCCGCCGGCCGCCGCCGCGTGCGCTGCCGCGGCTGCGGGGTCCAGCTGACCTGGCCGTGGCCCGACGCCGCGGAGCTCGACGCCGCCTACGCCAGCTGGTACCGGCCCGAGGGCGGCCGCTTCTCCGGCCCCGGCGACGCGATCCTGCGGGTCACCCGCGGCAGCATCGCCCGCCGGCTCGACCGGATCGCCCCCCGCGGGCCGGTGGTCGACGTCGGCGCCGGCGACGGCCACCTGGTCGACGCGCTCGCCCGCCGCGGCCGCTCCGCGATCGGGCTTGAGCGCGGGGGCGAGCAGGGTCCCGCGCGCGCCGACCTGCTCGACCTCGGGCTGGAGGACCTGGAGCGGCCGGCCGACGGCGCCGCCGCGGTCGTCCTCTGGCACGTGATCGAGCACCTGCCGGAGCCGCGGGCCGCCGTCCGCGAGGCCCACCGGCTGCTGGCCGACGGCGGCGTGCTGCTGATCGCCTGCCCGAACGCCGGCAGCCGCCAGGCGCGCTCGTTCGGCGACCGCTGGCTGGCCTGGGACCTGCCGCGGCACCTGGTCCACTTCGATCCCGCCGCGCTCCGCCGGGGGCTGGAGGAGGACGGCTTCGCGGTCGGCCGGATCGGTCACCTGCGGGCCGGGCAGTCGGTCTTCTGCGCCCTCCACGGGCTGGTGGGCCGGGTGCCCGCGACGGCGGATCTCTACGATGCGGTCCGTCGGCCCTCGGCCCGGCAGCGGCCGATCGGCCCGCTGCGGCGGGCGTGGACGGGGGTCGTCGCGGCGGCGCTGCTGCCGCTGGCGGCGTGGGCCGCGGTCGCCGAGGCGGCCGACGGGCGCGGCGCCGGCATCTACGTCGAGGCACGCAAGGGGGAGCGATGAGCGAGGCAGCGCCGAACCACCGCACGATCGTGGTGATGCCCGCGCACAACGCGGCGCGGACGCTGGAGGCGACGGTCGGCGCGATCCCGCGCGAGTGGGTCGACGAGCTGATCCTGGTCGACGACTCCTCGACCGACGAGACGCTCGAGGTCGCCGAGCGGCTGAACATCTCGACCCTCTGGCACCCGCACAACGCGGGCTACGGGGCGAACCAGAAGACCTGCTACCTCCACGCCCTCCAGCGCGGCGCCGACATCGTGGTGATGCTCCACCCCGACGGCCAGTACGCGCCGGACCTGATCCCGTCGATGGTGCGGCCGATCGTCGAGGGCCGCGCCGACCTGGTGCTCGGCTCGCGCTTCCTGCCCGACGCCCGCAGCGCGCTGGCCGGCGGGATGCCGCGGATCAAGTGGTACGCCAACCGCGCGCTGACCACGCTCCAGAACAAGATGATGCGGACGCAGCTGGCCGAGTGCCACACCGGCTACCGCGCCTACAGCCGCAAGCTGCTGCTGGAGCTGCCCTGGCTGCGCAACGCGATCGGCTTCAGCTTCGACAGCGAGGTCCTCTACCAGGCGGCCCACATGGGGGTTCCGATCGTCGAGGTGCCCTGCCGCACGCGCTACTTCGAGGAGGCCTCCTCGATCAAGTTCCGGGCCGCCTCGGTCTACGCGCTGAAGGCGATGTGGATCGGCGTCCGGCTGAACCTGCACCGGGCGCGGATCTGGCGCGACCAGCGGTTCGTCCCGGCCGCCCGCCAGGTGCCGCCGCCGCGGCTGCGCGACGCCGAGGGCGAGCCGCTGCTGGACCGGACGCCCGCGCCCTGATGCCGTTCTGGGTCCACACCGTCGTCGGGCTCGGGGTGCTGGGCCTGCTGGTGGCGGCGGGTTGGCGGCTGGCCGGTCGCAGCGCCGGCGGCGACGGGGCGCTGCGGGTGGCGGGGACGCTGGTGTGGACGTGGCTGGCGGTCCAGGTGACCGGGCTGGCGACGCAGCTGCTGCCGGGCGGGACGACGGCGGTGGTGGCGGTGCTGTCGGTGCTGCTGGCGCTGGGGGTGCTGTGGCGGGTGCCGGCGGGGCGGGCGGATCGGACGCTCGACGGGCCGGCGCGGGCGATGCTGTGGGCGGTCGCGGCGCTGACCGTGGTGGTAGCGGTGCTCGGGCTGCTGCGGCCGGCGATCGGGCTCGACGGGATGGGCTACCACCTGCCGCTGCCGGCGGCGTGGGCGGCGGAGGATGCGCTCGGCGGTCGTCCGGTGGTGGTCCAGACGCTGCCGATCGAGGCCTATCCGGTCGGCGGCGAGCTGGCCAGCGGCTGGCTGATCGCGTTGCTCGGCGCGACCGCGGCGGGGCTGCTGGTCGGGCCGTTGACCTTCGGCGCGCTGGCGCTGGGCACCTGGCTGCTGACGCGGCGGCTGGGCGGGTCGCCGACGGCGGCGTGGGGAGCGGTGGCGTGCGCGCTGCTGAGCATCCCTACGGTGATCCAGGCGACCCAGTCGGCGACCGACATGTCGGCGGCGGCGCTGGTCGCGGTCGGGGCAGCGCTGGCCGTCGACGGCGCGCGGCGGCTGCGGCCCGACGACGGGATCGTGCTCGATCGCGAGGGCGGGGTCGCGGCGCTGCTGCTGGGGGCCTGCGGGCTGCTGCTGGCGGTCGGGACGAAGACGACCGCCGCCTGCGGGGTGCTGGTGGTGCTGCTGTTGGCCTTCCGCGACCGCCAGGCGGTCTGGGCCGTGCTGCGCGCGCGCCGTTGGTGGTGGGCGGCGCTGGCGCTGTCGCTGGCCGCGGGCGGGGTCTGGCTGGCCCGCAACGCGGTCCTCCACGGCCATCCGGCGTGGCCGCTGATGTCGTTCTCGTTCGGCGATCCGGTGCCGCCCTACGTGCAGCCGTTCGTCGATCGCTTCCTGTCGCACCCGGGGACGATGATCGACCTGGCCGGCGATCGCTACCTGCGCTACGCCTGGCCGGTGCCGCTGCTCGGGCTGCTGGCGCTGGCGGTGCTGCGCTGGGGCACGCCGCTGCGGCGGATCGTGGCGGTCGGCGGGGTGCTCGGGCTGCTGGCGTGGACGGTCGCGCCGGCGACCGGGATCGCGTCGCTGAACGGGGTCACCAACCCCGACTTCTCGGCCAGCGCGGTCCGCTACCTGGCGCCCTGCACGGTGCTGCTGGCGGCGGCGGTCTGGTCGCTGCGGCCGACCGGCGCGACGGCCCGGCGGGCGCTGGCGGTGGCCGCGGTGGCGGTGACGGTGGTCCAGGTGACGCTCTTGGCGGTGGCCCGCGACCGCTGGCTGGGGGCGACCTTCGACCGGACCCCGGCCGAGCAGGGCCTGATCGCGCTGGCGGTCGCGCTGGTGGTGCTGGCGCTCGCGAGCTGGCGGCCGGCGGTCGCGGTGCGGCTGGGCGGGCAGCGGCCGCTGACGGCCTACGGGCTGGTGCTGGCGCTGGCGCTGATCGTCAGCGTGCCGGGCTTCTGGTCGCGTCACGCCGACCTGCTGGAGACCGGCGTCCCGCCCGACGGCGGCGACCGCCCGGTGCTCTCGCTGGCGGCGGTCCCGGCCTGGTCGCTGGGGGAGACGGGCAGCCCCGGCGGGCGGCTGGTCGGGGCGTGCCCGGACCTGGAGCGCGGCCAGCGCGAGGGCCACGTGGTGGCGATCCCGGCGTTGCTGGCCCCGAGCGCGGCCTGCAAGCTCGCCGGGCCGTCGCGGGTGGTCGACGACTTCCAGGTCTGGCTGCCGACCGGCTGAGGCCGCTCGGGCTAGCATCCCGCCCCGTGCCCGGACCCTTGGTCACCGGTGAACGCGTCAGCTCGCCCGAGGGCGCGTTCAACCCCACCTTCCAGCGCCACGTGGCGGCCTACCGCCAGATCGCCGAGCGGCTGCCGGCCGAGGGGCCGGTGCTCGACCTCGGCTGCGGCGTCGGCCACTCGTTCCGCGAGCTGGCCCCGCGGACGACGATCGGGGTCGACGTCAGCGCCGAGGCGCTGCGCGGCCAGGAGCGCGAGACGCACGTCCACGACATGCGCCAGCTGCCCGCCGACTGGAGCGGCCGCTTCGCCTCGCTGGTCTCGGTCCACTCGATCGAGCACGTGACCCGCCCCGGTCAGGCGCTGGCCGAGATCGCACGCGTGCTCCAGGACGACGGCGTCGCGGTGCTCGTGACCCCGAACCGGCTGACCTTCGCCCGCGCCGACGAGATCGTCGATCCCTACCACGAGATCGAGTACGACACGGAGACGCTGCGGGCGCTGGTCGAGCCGTGGTTCGCGGAGGTCGAGATCCTCGGCCTCCACGGGTCGCCCCGCTACCTGGAGTTCCAGGACGGCGAGAAGGCGCGGATGGAGCGGCTGCTGAACCTCGACCGCTTCGGGTTTCGCCACCGGATGCCGCGCTGGGCGCTGCGGCTGGCCTACGACAGCGCGCTGACGATCACCCGCCGCGGCGGCGACGAGCGCGCGGCCGCGATCACCGCCGAGGACTTCTTCCTGACCGCCGACGATCCGGCGGCGAGCCTGGACCTGGTCGCGGTCGCCCGGCGCCCGCGGCGGTGAGCCGCCGTGCCCTGGCTGGTCCACACGATCGGCGGGCTGGCGATCGTCGCGCTGCTCGGCGCGGCGGCCTGGCGGCTGGCCGGACGGACCGTCCGCCCCGAGCCGCTGCCGCGGGCGCTGGCCACCGTCGTCTGGCTGTGGCTCGGCGTCCAGCTGGCGGGGCTGGCGACGCTGCTGGTGCCGCTGGGGATCGCGGCCGTCGGCGGGGCGGCGGCGGTCGTCCTCTCCGGCCTGGTCCTCTGGCGGGTGCCGCGGTCGGCGCCGCCGCGGCCGCTGGCACTCGACGAGCGGCGGCTGGCGCTGCCGGTCGCGGTCGCGGTCGCGGTGCTCGGCTGGCTGATGGTCCACCAGCCGGTGCTCGGCTACGACGGGCTGCTGTACCACCTGGGGCTGCCGGCGGCGTGGGAGCCGCGCGACGCGCTCGCCAGCCTGCCGCACGTCGTCGACGGGCTGCCGATCGAGGCCTACCCGATCGGCTTCGAGGTCGCCACCGGCTGGCTGATCGCGGTCACCGGCGCGACCGCGGTCGGGACGCTGCTGGCGCCGTTCTCGGTCGGCCTGCTGGCGGTCGCGGTCTGGACCCTGACCCGGCGGCTCGGCGGCGGCGCCGGCGCGGCCTGGGGGGCGGTGGCGAGCGTGGTGCTGGCGATCCCGGCGCTGGCCGGCGCCGGTCAGGTCAGCAACGACCTGATGGCCGCGGCGCTGGCCGCGACCGGCGTGGCGCTGGTGGTCGACGCGATCGGCCCGGGCTGGCGGGCCGACGACGAGCGGCCGCCGTCGCTCGACGGGGTGCTGGTCGGGACGGTCGCCGCGCTGCTGGCGGTCGGGGTCAAGACGACCGCGGCCAGCGGCGTGCTGGTGGCGCTGGTCGCGCTCTGGCGGCTGCGGCGGCCGCTCTGGGCGCACCTGACGGCGCACCGGGCCTGGCTGCTCGGGCTGGCTGCCGGGCTGCTCGTCGGCGGCCTCTGGCTGGCCCGCAACCTGCTGCTCCACGGTCACCCCTCGTGGCCGCTGATGGCGTCGTCGTTCGGCGATCCGGTGCCGCCGGTGATCGACCAGGTCGACGCCCGCTTCCTCGACCACCCGAAGGCGCTCTGGGAGCTGGCCGGCGACCGCTACCTGCGCTACGCCTGGCCGCTGATCCCGCTGACGCTGCTGGCCCTCTGGAGCGTCGTCCGCGGCCGCGGGGCGGCACGGGTGCTGGGCGTCTGCGGGCTGATCGGCGGCGCCGCCTGGACGGTCGCCCCGGCGACCGGGATCGCCAGCGAGCCGGGCCTGGCCGTCGGCGCGGTCCGCTACCTGCTGCCGGCCTGGGCGCTGCTGGCGGCGGTCGGCTGGTCGCTGCTGCGCGACGCCGGTCCCCGCTGGCGGATCGCCGGGACGGCCGCGGCGCTGGCGACGCTGACCGCGCAGCTGTGGCTGGGCTTCGACGCGGTCGCGGCCGACGCGCCCGCGATCTTCGTCGTGCCGGGCGAGCACGCGCTCTGGGGCGTCTGCATCGCCGCCGCCGTGCTCGGCCTGCTGCTGCCGTGGTCGCCGCTGGCTGGGCTGGTGCTGCGGACGCCGCTGGTGGCGGCCGTCAGCGCGGTGCTGCTGGTGCTGCTGCTGACCCAGGTGCCGGGGCTGTGGGACCGCCACGCCCGGATCGTCGCGTCGGCCGCGGCGCCGGTGCCGGCCGAGCCGGTGCTGGCGCTCGGCGGCACGCCGGCCTGGTCGCTCGGGCCCTACGGCCGCCCCGGCGGGCGGGTCGTGGCGGACTGCGCCGCGATCGAGCGGGGCTTCGCCGCCGGCCGGACGGTGGCGATCGGCCCCGGGCTGCCGCCCGAGCAGATCTGCGCGCTGCCGGGCGAGCCGGTCGTGGTCGACGGCTTCCGGGTCTGGGTGCCCGGGGCGTCGCGCTAGGACCGCTCGCCGGGCGGGGCGCCGTCGCTCGCCGGGTGCTCGCGCTGGAACTGGAGCGGCCCGGGCGGGCGGCGGCCGGTCAGCTTGGCCGCCAGCAGCATCCCCGGGGTCTCGACGAACCGGAAGAGGACCACGGTCAGCGCCAGCGAGACGGCGAACGCGACCACGCCCAGGCCGAGCAGGCCGACGACGCCCTTCTCGTCCGGCAGCACCCGCGGCAGCAGCGCCCCGAGGACGGCGAAGTGGACCAGGTAGAAGCTGTACGAGCGCTCGCCGAACCAGCGCGCCACGCGGCTGTCGAGCTTGATCGGGGGCCGTCCGCCCTGCCACTCGAGCGCGATCAGGCCCAGCAGCAGCACGGTCGCGCCGACGATCTGCATCGGCACCCCGACCGCGTAGCCGAGCCGCAGGGCGTCCTCGATCCGGTCGGTGGCCACGTCCGGCGGCAGCGACTGGAGGTCGACGCCCTCGATCGCCTTGGTGGTGATCTGGGTCCCGGCCGGCTCCGACCCGATCAGCAGCAGGAACGCGGCCAAGGTCATCCACAGCGTCGGCCCGCGCCGCCAGCCGGCCAGCCGCTGCTGGAGCGGGCCGTGGGCCTCGACCAGCGCGACCACCAGGCCGGGGATGAACATCCACTGCAGCAGGCCGGGGCCGTCGAGCAGCTGCGAGTTGCCGAACTTGACCGCCAGCGTCAGCACGGTCAGGAAGGCGACGCCGGCCACCAGCCCCGCCATCCCGAAGCGGCGGCCGAGCAGCCACCAGCCCAAGGCGATCAGCGGCAGCAGCACGTAGCCGATCACCTCGACCCGGACCGTCCAGGCCGGCTCCAGCGGCGCCGCCCAGCCCCAGTCGAAGCCGGCGTGGGAGAGCCCGCCCTCCAGCAGCAGCAGCGTCTTGACCGTCCGCCAGGCCTCCAGCGGTCCGCCCTTCATCACCACCAGCCAGACGATCAGGAGCGCGATCAGGGCCCAGTAGGCGGGCAGGATCCGCAGCGCCCGGCGGACGTAGAAGCGCCAGGTGCTCGGCCGCTGCACCCGCCCCAGCGCCCAGGCCAGGAACGGCCGCGCCAGCAGGTAGGCGGAGAAGGCGAAGAACAGGTTGACCAGCCGCGCCGGCGCCAGCACCGAGCGCATCCCCAGCTCGCCGCCGAAGATCTCGTAGACGTCGCGCCCCGGCAGCCCGTCCCACTGCAGGCGCGCGTAGGTCGACTCGGCGAACGCGATGTGGGCGATGAAGACGAGCAGCGCGCCGAGCCCGCGGGCGCCGTCGCCGCCGAGCCACGGCCGCTTCCAGACCGGGACGTCGCCGGCGGGGCTGGATGGCGCTGACACAGGCGGCGAGGTTACCGGGAGGCCTCGGCCGGACCGCCGCCGGGGACCGAGAGCGGGCCGGGCGGCCGCGAGTGGGTCAGCCGCGCCGCCAGTCGCATCGCCGGCAGCTCGACGACCCGGAACAGCACCGCCGCCATCGCCAGCGTGACCACGAACGCCGCGACGGCCAGGCCGACGTAGCCGAAGCCGCCCTTGGCGTCGGGCAGGACCCGCGGCAGCAGCGCCCCGATCACCGCGTAGTGGGTCAGGTAGAAGCTGTAGGAGCGGGCGCCGAGCCACCGGATCGCGGCCGACCCGAGGCCGACCGGCGGCCGCGCGCCCTGCCACTCGCGGGCCAGCAGCGCGATCATCACCAGCGCGCAGCCGATCGCCTGCATCGGCAGCTGGACGAGGAACTGGGTGCGGGCGGCGTCGAGCGCCGTCTCCGGGCCCTCCAGCACCGACTTGCCGACCGAGAACGAGACCGGCATCGCCGCCAGCAGCAGCGCCAGCCCGAGCGCGCCGGCGGCCAGCGTCAGCGGTGCGCGGCGGGCGGCCAGCCAGCCGCGGGTGCGGTCGCAGGACTCGACCAGCGCCGCCAGCAGGCCGGGGGCGAACAGCCACAGGTTGCCGCTGATGCCGACGTCGCCGGGACGGGTCGACTCGACCAGCGGGTAGGCGATCGCCGCCGCCGCGGTCAGCAGGATCGCCGCGCGGGCGCCGGCCAGGCCGCCGAACCGCCCGGCCGCCCACCAGATCGCGCCCAGCAGCGGCAGCAGCAGGTAGAAGAGCGCCTCGACCCGCACCGACCACGCCTGCTCCAGCGCGACCGCCCAGCCCCACTGGTAGTCGTGGCCGAGGACCAGCGTCGGCAGCGCCTTGCCCCACTCGATCGGGGCGTCGCGCAGGACCACCAGCCAGGCGATCACCAGCCCGCAGACGACCCAGTAGCCGGGCAGGATCCGCAGCGCGCGGCGGATCACGAAGCGGCCGACGCCGGGTCGCTTGCCGCGGCTCGCGGCCCAGGCCATGAACGGCCGGCTGAGCAGGTAGGCGGAGAGGGCCAGGAACAGGTCGAGCCCGGTGTGGCCGACCGAGAGGATCCCGTACGACCCGTACTCGCCGAACGAGACGGCCGGGTTGCGGCCCGGCATGTCGGTCCAGCCGAAGCCGCTGTAGGTCTGCTCGGCGAAGACGACGTGGGCCAGGAAGACCGCCAGCATCCCGTAGCCGCGGATGCCGTCGCCGGCCAGGAACGGGCGGCGCCAGGCCGGGGTCTCGCTCGTCACGGCCGGGGACGATAGCGGCGGGCGCAGGGTGCGGTGCCCGCGGCCTGGCGCCCGCTGCGACGTTCCGGTCGCCCACGGACCAGAACGTCACAGCCGGCGTACGGCGGCTCGGCCCGACGCCGCGTCGAGCGCCGCCGTACGCTCTGGTGATGGTCGATCTGGGACACGCGGCGCTCGGCGCCTGGAGCGGCGGACGGTTCATGCACTACGGGCAGCCGCTCGACGACGACGCGCTCGTCGCGCTGCTGCGGCCGGGCGGACGGCTGAAGACGGTGATCACCGCCGACGTCTACGGCGCGGGCGAGGCGGACGCGATCGTCGGCCGCGCGATCGCCGACCTGCCGCGGCGCGACGTGCGGCTGGTCGGCGCGATCGGCCATGACTTCTACGACGGCGAGCGACGCGGGCCGAAGGGCTTCCCGCGCTTCACCGATCCGGCCCTGCGCGGGCCCGAGGGCTACGCCGACTACCTGCGCGCGGCCACCGAGCGGAGCCTGGAGCGGTGCGGGACCGACCGCTTCGACCTGCTGCTGCTGCACAACCCCGACCGGATCGGCTACACGTCCGAGGTCGTCTGGGACGCGCTGGTCGACCTCCGCGACCAGGGCCTGGCCGACGCGATCGGCGTCGCCCCGGGCCCGGCCAACGGCTTCACGCTCGACCTGCTCACCTGCCTCGACCGCTTCGGCGAGGAGATCGACTGGGCGATGCTGATCCTCGGCCCGCTCGAGCCGTGGCCGGCCGGGCTGGTGCTGCCGGCCTGCGAGCAGCACGACGTGCGGGTGCTGACGCGGGTGACCGACTACGGCGGGCTCTTCTGGGGCGACCTGCGCGAGGACACCCCGCTGGTCGAGTACGACCACCGCCGTCACCGTCCTGCGGGCTGGATCGAGCGCGGCCTGCCGCTGGTCGAGAAGCTGGCCGAGATCGGCCGCGGCCACCGGATGACCCCGTTCCAGGTCGCGGCCCAGTGGACGCTGGCCCAGCCGGCGGTCGCCTGCGTGGTGCCGACCCTGATCCAGGAGATCGGCGACGGCGCCCGTTCGATCGTCGAGCAGCGGGCGGAGCTGGACGCGCTGACCGCCGAGCCGCGGCTGTCGGCGGCCGAGCTCGACCGGATCACCGCGATCGGCGACAACAGCGGCTGCATGGCGCTGAAGGGCGCCGCGCCCGGCTTCGCGGGCGAGGAGCAGCCCGACCAGTGGCCGATCGGCGACCTCCAGCTGCAGGCCGCGCGGCGGTGGGGGATCGACCCCGACCGCCAGCTGGTCAAGACCCACTGAGGCCGGGACCGGGCGGTAGGCCCGGGCCTACCCGCCGCGTGCGACGTTCCGGACGCTCGGCGACAGGAACGTGACAGCGGGCGGACCGGAGCGGCCGCGACCGGCCTAATCGTCGACGGCGACGAGCTGCCAGGGGTCCTGGGCGTCGTCGGTCAGGCGGAAGGTCCAGCGGGCGCGGCGGGTGGTCTCGCGGTCCTTGGCGCCCTCCAGCACGGCGGCGGTGGCGCGGTCCTCGCGGTACCAGCGGGCGCGGTAGTCGACGGCGACCTCCATCGTCGCCGCGGCGTCCGCGCCGGCGCCGGCGACGCGCTCGATCGTGACCCGCTCGGCGTGCGGGCCGCGGACGACGGTGCGGGTGGCCTCGCTGGCGTCGGCGCCGTAGAGCAGGGTCCGGACCGCCTCGGGGCTGGCGCGCCGCTGGAGCCCGTCGTCGGCGCCGTCGATCGCCTCGGCCCAGGCGGCGACGGCGCGGTCGACGGCGATCGTCAGCAGGTCGGGGCTGAAGCGGTCGTCGACCAGCGCCAGGTCGAGGGCGGCGCCGCGGGCGTCGTCGCTGAGCCCGGTCGAGACCAGCCCGGCGACCTCGCTGGCCGGCGCGGTCGCGTCGGCGACGGCCAGCTCGGTGCGGGCGGCCGCGGCCAGCTCCGGGTCCTGGTCGGGGGTCAGGACGAGCGGCGAGCGGAGGTGGTGGGCGCCCTCGGCCTCCTGCTCGATCGAGACCAGGATCCAGCCGCCGTCGCGCTTGGCCAGGGTCCAGTACTCGGAGAGCGTCATCGCCGGCCCGGTCTGGCCGGTCGGGTACTGCTTGCCGTTGGGCGTGTCGACCCAGCTCTCGATCGCCAGCTCGACGTGGACGACGGCCCGGTCGGCCTCGTCCTGCGCCCGGTTGACGATCGAGATCAGGCGGATCTCGGGCCGGCCGGTGACCACGACCCGGTTGTGCCAGCGCTTGGCGTCGAAGTCGTCCAGCCGCCGCAGCCACTCGGCCAGCAGGTCGCCGCCGATCAGCTGCCGGATCCGATCGCGGTCGCGCGCGTCCCAGGCGGCCTGGGCGGCGAGCACCAGCGCGGCGGCGTCCTTCGTCAGCCGCTCCTGGTCGAAGGCGGCGTCGTCGTCGGCGGCGACGGCCGAGGCGGCGCGGACCTCGGCGTCGCGCGCGGCGCGGGCGGCGGCCCGTCGCTCGCGGGTCATCCAGCGCCAGATCGCGGGCACCCCGACGAAGACGAGCACCAGGATCACGATCACCAGCACCGCGCCGCCGCTCAGCGACCCGCTGCCGGAGCCGCCGGAGGAGAACGAGCTGCTGCTGCCCCCGCCGCCGGAGAAGCCGCCGCCGCCGGAGAACCCGGACGACCCGGAGCCGGCCTGGGCGAGGATCCAGGAGCCGAGAAGAGAGGATGCGCTGCCGAACACGGGGGCCGATGGTGTCACGTCTCTGCTCGTCGGTCGTCGGTCGTGGCGTTTTGTCTCAGCTGGAGAGGTCGGGCTGGGGGCGGCGGGCGCGGCCGCCCTCGATCGCTTGCGGCCGCGGGGCGGGGTCTGCCGGTGGGGCGTGGTCGGTGGTGGGCCGCAAATGCTGCGATCTCGCGCGGCCCCGCCCGCCGCGGCTGGGCGACCGGTTCGTTGGTGGAGCGCTCGGTGGTGGGCAGAGGGGAGCCGTGGCGCGATGCGGGGGGAGAGAGCAAGCCGTGGGCGGGCCACGCTCCCGTCACGCCCACCGACCCGGCCGCGACACCAACCAACCCGCTCCACCCACGCCTGCTCACCCAGAGCGCCGGCGCCGCGGTCTCCCCATCACCCCAGCAGCGCTCCGACATCCCCAACCGCCGAAGCCACCCATGCGGTGCCGAACCCCCGCCGGGCCCATCTCAGCGACCGAGCCCGCGAAGGGATCGACCGGCGGCGGCCCCAGTCGCCAAGCCAGCGAAGGGTGGGGGTCGCTGCGGGCCGCAGCATTTGCGGCCCACCACCGACCACGCCCCACCGGCCAACCCGGCCCCGAGGCCGCAAGCGGCCCGCAGCGGCCCCCACCCGAAGCGGACCACCCAGACCAAGCCAGAAGCGCGCCCACGAGCCCAGCCCCAACGACGCCCCCAGAACGCAAAGAGCCCGGCCAGGCCGGGCTCTCCGATGGAGCGGCCGCCAACGGCGGCCGGGCCAAGAAGGGCGAGCTACTCGTCGCGATCGCGACCGCGGCCACCGCCGCGGCCACCACGCTCGGGCCGCTCCTCGCCCCGGTCCTCACGACCGGGCATGGCGATCATGCGCGGGTGCGGGTAGGGGAGCAGCGCCAGCTCGCGCGCCTGCTTCACGGCGCGAGCGGCGTGGGCCTGGTCGCGGGCGTTGAGGCCGGTCGCGCGACGCGAGCGGATCTTGCCCTTCTCGGTCACCAGCAGGCGCAGAGCGTCCACGTGCAGGTGGTCGATCTGCGCGATCTGCTCCTTGGTGAGCTTGGGGGCACGCCGGGTGCCGCCCTTCGGCGACCGGCGGCCGCGAGGAGATCGAGAGGGTCGGGCCATAGACGGGGCATGATGGCAGAACCACCCTGCCCGACGTCGGCCGCCCCGTCAGCCCTCGCGGTCGGTCAGGTTGGTGGTGACGACCTCGGGCCAGCCCGGCGGCATCGGGAAGGTCTCGTCGCCGACGCCGAGCACGACCGGCTCGCGGTCGTCGGCCCGCACGGTGACGGAGAAGTCGACGTCCGGCCGCGCGGTGTCCCAGCGCAGCTGGAGCACGTCGTCGGGTCCGCCGAGCAGCGCCGCCGCCTCGCGGGTCGCGGCGACGTAGTGCTCGACGCCGCCGAGCGGGGCGGCGACGTCACCGGTCTCGGGGTCGGCGTCGAACGGCGGCAGCGGCTTGAACTCGGGCAGCGGCGGCACGACGACCGGGTCGTGGTCGTCGCCGAGCTCGATCGCGTGCGGCAGGTGGACGACCCGCTCGCCGATCGTGACCTCGATCGGGTTCAGCCGCTCGACGTCGACGATCGCCGGCTCGACCAGGTCGTGGCGGCCGGCGCCCGGCGCCATCACCGCGATCGCCTGGTTGGCGCGCGCGACGTGCAGCAGCTCCCGCAGCAGGGCGATGGTGTGGTCGAGCGGGCCGACGGTCGCGACCAGCTCGACGGAGGGATCGGTCATGCGGGCTCCTCGCGGTCGGCGGGCGGGACGACCGGGATCGTGTCGGTGTCGGGCCAGGGCGCGGGGCGGCCGCTGCGGAGCGTGTCCGCCACCACCGCCGCCCACTTGGCGTCGCCCCAGCGCTCGGCCTGGCGGTCGCCGGCGCGCTCGCTGTCGTAGGCCACCCGCCGGTGCTCGACCGAGCCGTCCTCGTGGAGCAGCGCGTAGGCGGCGCGCGGGTCGCCGTCGAACGGCATCCCGACGCTGCCGGGGTTGACCACCAGCGTGGTGCCGCCGTCCGGCCGCCGGACCTCGCGCCGGATCGGCAGGTGGGTGTGGCCGACGACCAGCAGCGGCGGCGTCCGGCCCTCGAGCAGCGCGCCGTCGTCGGGCCCCGGCGTCGGCAGGAAGCCGTCGACGTCGGAGCGCGGCGACGCGTGCCAGGCCTCGCCGCCGCCCGGCAGCGGCTGGAAGAGCGGCAGCGCGTAGAGCTCGGTGATCGTCGGCTCGTCGAGCGCCAGGTGGGTGGCGGCCTCGCCGGCGCGGGCCAGCGGGGCCTCGGGGACGGCGTCGCCCTCGATCGCCCACCGCTCGTGGTTGCCGCGCAGCCAGCGGGCGGGGGTCAGCTCGCGCAGGCGGGCGAGGGTCTCCTCCGGCCAGCCGCCGAAGGCGGTCATGTCGCCGCCGATCAGCCACTCGTCGGCGCCCTGGGCGCGCGCGTCCTCCAGCACGGCGTCGAGCGCGGCCAGGTTGCCGTGCACGTCGTAGAGCAGCGCCAGCACGCCCGCCACGGTAGCGCGCGCCCGTGGCGGGCCGCCCGCCGAGCGGTGGAGGACTCGAACCGCCCGCGGGCCCGCGCCCCCACCGGGGACCGGGCGGCGCTCCGCGCTACCGTGAACCGGAGCGTTCGATCCGCTTCTCCGGGAGGAAACGGATCGGCCGCTCCGGTTGTGCTACGGTTCTCAACCGGATCGATCGCTCCGCTTGTCACGGCGCCCGTCGGTCCCGTCCGCCGCACCACGTCCCGCCTCCGTCCCGACCCCGCCTGGGAGACCGCACGATGAGTACCCGAACCGCCAAGCAACGACGCGACTGGATCGCGCTCTACGTCCTCTGCCTGGGGATGCTGATGATCGTCCTCGACGGGACGATCGTGAACACGGCGCTGCCGGTCCTGAAGTCCAGCCTCGACTTCTCCGACAGCAACCTGACCTGGGTTCTCAACGCCTACCTGATCCCGTTCGGCGGACTGCTGATGCTGTCCGGCCGGATCGGCGACCTGATCGGCCAGCGGAAGATGTTCCTCTGGGGGATGGGCCTCTTCACCGTCGCCTCGGTCCTCTGCGGCCTGGCCGAGAGCCAGGAGATGCTGATCGGCGCCCGCTTCCTGCAGGGCGTCGGCGGTGCGCTCGGCTCGTCGGTGATCCTGGGGATGATCATCACGATGTTCCAGGAGCCCAAGGTCCAGGGCGAGGCGATCGGGGTCTACTCGTTCGTCGCCTCGGCCGGCGGCTCGCTCGGCCTGCTGCTCGGCGGCGTGCTGACCGACATCCTCAGCTGGCACTGGATCTTCATGGTCAACCTGCCGATCGGCGTGGCGACGGTGCTGCTGGCGCTGCGGCTGGTCCCCGACCGTCCCGGCCTGGGGCTGAAGGAGAACAAGGTCGACGTGCCCGGCGCGCTGATGCTGACCAGCGGCCTGATGGTCGGCGTCTACGCGATCGTCGGCGTCGAGCGCGAGGGCTGGGGCTCGGCCCAGACGCTGATCCTGTTCGCCGTCGCGCTGGTGCTGCTGACGGGCTTCGTGGTCCGCCAGGCGAAGATCGCCCACCCGCTGCTGCCGCTGCGGATCTTCCGCTCGCGCAACGTCACCGGCGCCAACCTGGTGCTGCTCGGCGTGCTCTCCGGCATGTTCAGCGTCTTCTTCTTCGGCGCCCGCTACGCCGGCGAGGTGCTCGGCTACAGCCCGATCGAGATCGGCCTCGCCTTCCTGCCCCTGACCGTCCTGATCGGGACCGTCTCGACGCGGGTCGCGCAACCGGTGTCGGAGCGCTTCGGTCCGCGGACGACGCTGATCGGCGGCCTCGGCCTGATCACCGGCGGCGTGCTGCTGTTCCTGCGCTCGTCGGTCGACGGCAGCTACGTCGGCGACATCCTGCCGTCGATGGTGCTGCTCGGCTTCGGCGCCGGCCTCAGCTTCCCGTCGATCATGTCGCTGGCGATGTCGGGCGCCACCCCCGAGGACTCGGGGATCGCGTCCGGGCTGGTGAACACGTCGATGCAGGTCGGCGGCGCGATCGCGCTGTCGGTGCTGGCGACCTTCGCCGCCGAGCGCACGACCAGCCAGGTCGCCGAGGGCGCCAGCCGGCTCGAGGCCCTCAACTCGGGCTTCCACGTCGCCTACCTGATCGCCGCGGGGATCGTGGTGCTGGCGATCGCCGCCGCCTTCCTCGTCCTGCGGGACGAGCCGGCGGCGGGCCACGCCCACGCCCACGCGGGAGAGGGCGAGCCCGCCGGCGCCACGGCCCCCGAGGCCGCCTGAGGCGCCGGACCGGAGGGTCGGCGCGCGGCAGCGCCGACCCTCCGCCGCGCTCGCCCGCGCATGCGTTCGACTAGCATCGGTTCATGAGCAGCATCACGGCGGATCGCGTCTCCGACGCCGCCGCGGACCCCGCGGAGGCGGCCAAGCCGTTGCGGGCGGACGCTCGTCGCAACCGCCAGCGCGTGCTCGCCGCCGCCACCGAGGTCTTCGCCGAGGAGGGCGCGGACGCCAGCGTCGCCGAGATCGCGCGCCGCGCCGGGGTCGGGGCCGGCACGCTCTTCCGCCACTTCCCGACCAAGCACGACCTGCTGCTGGCGACGCTCGAGCAGGGCTTCGACGACATCCAGGACGCGATCGAGCAGGCCGACACGATGGACGACGCCTGGGAGGGCCTGGTCCACGTGCTGACCGTCTGCGCCGAGATCCAGGCCCGCGACCGCAGCTTCCTCGACTCGCTCGGCCCGGAGCTGTTCCGCGAGCCGTCGCTCCAGCGCCGCAACGAGGAGCGGATGGCGCAGATGCGGCAGCTGGTCGTCCGCGGCCAGGCCGCCGGGCTGCTGCGCGACGACCTCCAGGCCGAGGATCTGCCGTTCCTGCTCAGCGCGGTCGGCGGCGCCACCAGCCAGTGCACGGCCGGCAGCGCGATCGCGCCCGAGCTGTGGAAGCGGTACCTGGGGATCGTGCTCGACGGGCTGCGACCGGCCGCCGCGACGCCGCTGCCGGTGGCCGCGCCGACGTTCGAGCAGCTGACCGCCCAGTGCGCGTCGCAGCTCGAACGGCGGTCGTGACCCCGGATCGGCCGTGACCGACGCGCGGCCGTGGTGGCAGGACGGCCTCGTCGCCGTCGCCGGGATCGCCGCCGCCACGCTCGCGATCGAGCTGCTGAAGGGCGCCGCGCCGGTCGTCTCGCTCGGCGTCCTCTACGTGCTGCCGGTGCTGCTGGTGGCCGTCCGCTCCGGGGTCCGGCTGGGGATCGCGACCGCGGTCGCGTCGATGCTGGCCTACAACTGGTTCCTGCTGCCGCCGATCCACCGCTTCACGCTCGCCGACAGCCGTCACTGGGCGGCGGTCGCGGTGCTGCTGGTGGTGGCGGTGGTCGGGGCGCGGATCGCCGAGGCCGGCCGCCGCCAGGCCCGCCACGCCCAGCGGGCCCAGCGCGAGGCCGACCTGATCGCCGACCTGGCGCGGGCGGTGCTCGGCGCCGACCGGGTCGCGGCCTCGCTGCCGGTGGCCGCCGAGCGGCTGCGGGCGCACCTCGGGACCGGCACCCGGATCGCCGTCGGCGGTGCCGCCCCGGCCGGCCGCGGCGGGCCGGCGGTGGCGCTCGACGGGCCGACCGGGACCGTCGGCTGGCTGACGCTCGACGAGCCGCTTCCGGCCGGTCGCGAGGCGCCGCTGCGGGAGCGGATCGTGCCGGCGCTGGGGGCGCTGCTGGCGGCCGGGATCGAGCGCGAGCGGCTGGCCGACGACGCCGTCGCCGCCGAGACCGTGCGCCGCAGCGACGAGGTCAAGACGACCCTGCTGCGGACGGTCAGCCACGACCTGCGGACGCCGCTGACCCAGATCGGGACCGCCGCCGCCGCGCTCGGCTCGCCGTCGCTGGAGGAGGACGAGCGGCGCGAGCTGGCGACCGGGATCGAGGAGGGCACCGCGCGGCTGGCGGCGATGATCGACAAGCTGCTCGACCTCTCGCGGCTGGAGGCCGGGGCGGCCGAGCCGCAGCGGCAGGCGGTGCCGCTCGACGACCTGGTCCGCGACGCGCTGGAGGCGGTCGGGGGCCGCGCGGCGCGGGTCACGCTCGAGGTCGAGCACCCGCCGCCGACGGTCCGCGTCGACCCGGTCCAGCTGGTGCGGGCGATCGCCAACCTGCTGGAGAACGCCTTCCTCCACGGCGGCGGCGACGAGGCGCCGGTGCTGGTGCGGGTGGCCGGCCGCCGCGGCCGGGCGGTGGTGCGGGTGGTCGACCGCGGGCCGGGTATCGAGCGCGCCCAGCTGGACGCGATCTTCCGGCCCTTCCAGCGCGGGCGCGGGGCGGGCGGCGCCGGCTCGGGGCTGGGACTGGCGATCGCGCGCGGCTTCGCCGAGGCCAACGGCGGCACGCTGCGGGCCGAGAGCTACCCCGGCCAGGGGGCGGCGTTCGTGCTCGAGCTGCCGCCGGACGCGGCCGCCGACGCGACCCGCGAGGATGTCGCCGTGCCCGCCGAGGACCCGCAGCCGTGAGCGCCGACGGCAACGTCGTGCTGGTGGTCGACGACGAGCGCCAGATCGTCCGCGCGCTGCGGGTGCTGCTGCGCGACGCCGGCTTCACGACCGTCGCCGCCGGCGGGGTCGAGGAGGCGCTCGACCTGGCGGCGCTGCACGGGCCGGACGCGGCGATCGTCGACCTGATGCTGCCCGACGGGACCGGCGTCGACGTCTGCCGCGGGCTCCGCGAGTGGTCGTCGCTGCCGATCCTGGTGCTCTCGGCGGTCGACGAGGAGGACCAGAAGGTGCGGGCGCTGGAGGCCGGCGCCGACGACTACGTGACGAAGCCGTTCGGCCCCCGCGAGCTGCTGGCGCGGCTGCAGGCGCTGCTGCGGCGGGCGGCCCCGGCGGGCGAGGAGCCGGTGGTCCGCGTCGGCGACCTCGAGGTCGACGTGGCCGGTCACCGGGTGACCCGCGACGGCGACGAGATCCACCTGACGAAGATCGAGTTCGGCCTGCTGCGGACGCTGGTCCGCCACCGCGGCAAGCTGCTCACCCACCAGGCGCTGCTGCTCGAGGTCTGGGGCGCCGCCTACGCCGACGACACCGCCACCCTGCGGACGCACATCGCCAACCTGCGCCGCAAGATCGAGCGGCCGGCCGGCGACGGCGTCCCGCGCCTGATCCGGACCGAGACCGGCGTCGGCTACCGGCTGGTGGCCTGAGCGGTCGGAGGGGATA
This sequence comes from Patulibacter defluvii, assembly GCF_034096925.1. Taxonomy (NCBI): domain Bacteria; kingdom Bacillati; phylum Actinomycetota; class Thermoleophilia; order Solirubrobacterales; family Patulibacteraceae; genus Patulibacter; species Patulibacter defluvii. The sequence continues at coordinate 133,392 of NZ_JAWZSQ010000009.1, read as the reverse complement.
CCCCGGGCCGCGCGCCGCTTGCTACCGCCGCGGTCGCAAACAGCGCGCGGCCGGGGGCTCTTCACACGATCTTGATGGCGGCCCGCCGCTCCCCACACCGGCTTGACGGCCGCGGGCGCACGCTGGTCGCATGGATCTCCTCGCCGTCGGCATCGCGGTCGCGTTCTTCGCGTCGATGCTCCTGCTGCTGGAAGGACTCGATCGCGTATGAGCGGTGCCGACCTGGCCGGCCTGATCGGCGCGCTCGTCGTCGCGGCCTACCTGCTCTTCGCCCTCCTGCGCGGGGAGGCGCTGTAGATGAGCGGCTGGCTCCAGCTCGTCCTGCTGCTGGCGATCGTGGTCGCGATCGTCCGGCCGCTGGGCGACTACATGGCCCGCGTCTTCGCGGGCGAGCGGGTCTTCCTCTCCCCGCTGCTCGGGCCGCTCGAGCGGGGGCTGCTGCGGGTGCTGCGGACCGGATCGGCAGCGGCCGCCGACCAGAACTGGAAGCAGTACGCGCGCAGCGTGCTGCTCTTCTCGCTCGCGTCGTGGCTGCTGCTCTACCTGGTGCTGCGGACCCAGGGCCTGCACCCCTGGAACCCGACCGACCTCTCGTCGGGCTCGTGGGACCTGAGCTTCAACACCGCCTCGTCGTTCGTCACCAACACCAACTGGCAGTACTACGCGGGCGAGACGACGCTCTCGTACTTCTCCCAGATGGCCGGGCTGACGGTCCAGAACTTCGTCTCGGCGGCGGTCGGCATCTGCGTCCTGATCGCGGTCGTCCGCGGCCTCGCCCGGCGCGGCGACGGCTCCGCGAGCGGCCTCGGCAACTTCTGGGTCGACCTGGTCCGCTGCGTGGTCTACGTGCTGCTGCCGATCGCCACCCTCGGGGCGCTGCTGCTCGTCACCCAGGGCGTGCTGCAGACCCTCGGCGGCCCGGTCGTCGCCCACACGCTGACCGGCGGCGAGCAGACGCTGGCCCTCGGCCCGGTCGCCTCGCAGGAGTCGATCAAGCTGCTGGGGACCAACGGCGGCGGCTTCTTCAACGTCAACTCGGCGATGCCGTTCGAGAACCCGACGGCGATCGCGAACCTGGTCGAGATGCTGCTGGTGCTGGCGATCCCCGCCGCGCTGACCGGCACCTACGGGCGGATGATCGGCAACCGCCGCCAGGGCTGGGCGATCCTCGGCGCGATGCTGGCGCTGTTCGTCGCGCTGGCGGTGGTGATCACCCTCGCCGAGGGCCACGGATCGGTCGCCCAGCACGCCGCGGGGATCCACACCGGCGCCTTCGACGGCTCCTCCGGCGGCAACCTCGAGGGCAAGGAGCAGCGCTTCGGCAGCGCCGGCAGCGCGCTCTTCGACACCGTCACCACGGCCACCTCGACCGGCGCCGTCAACTCGGCCTTCGAGTCGCTGACCGGGCTCGGGTCGCTGGTGCCGATGGTCGGGCTCGGGACCAGCGAGGTGATCTTCGGCGGGGTCGGCTCGGGCCTCTACGGGATGCTGCTGTTCGTCATCCTCGCCGTCTTCATCGGCGGGCTGATGGTCGGCCGCACGCCCGAGCTGCACGGCAAGAAGATCGAGGCGCGCGAGATCAAGCTCGCGATGCTCGGCGCCCTCTACATGCCGTTCGCGGTCCTGACGACCACCGCGCTCGCGGTCGCCACCGACCACGGCAAGGCCTCGATCTTCTCCAGCGGCCCGCAGTCGTTCTCCGAGAGCCTCTACGCCTACCTCTCGCAGGGCAACAACAACGGCTCGGCGTTCGCGGGCTACACCGGCTACGTGCAGCCGAACGGCAACAACGACGGGGCCTTCGGGATCACCTTCGCCGACCTGCTCGGCGGGCTCTCGATGCTCTTCGTGCGCTTCTTCCCGATCCTCGTCGTGCTGGCGATCGCCGGCTCGATGGCCCGCAAGCGGGTCGCGCCGGCCGGTCCCGGGACGCTGCGAACCGACAGCCCGACCTTCGTGGTGCTGCTGATCGGGGTGATCGTGCTGGTCGGCGCCCTGACGTTCTTCCCCGCGCTGCTGCTCGGCCCGGTCGTGCAGGCGCTGACCACCAACCTCTACTGACCCGGGAGTGCGACAGATGCGCAAGGACGTCGTCACCTCGCTGATCGCGGTCGTGGCCTTCACGCTGCTGCTCGGCCTGGCCTACCCGTTGGCCGTCACCGGCGTCAGCCAGGCGCTGCTGAACGACCAGGCCGACGGCTCGCGGATCGTCCGCGACGGCAAGCTGGTCGGCTCGAAGCTGATCGCCCAGGACTTCCGCCGCCCGGTCCGCGGCCCGGACGGGAAGCCGAAGCACGACGCCGACGGCGCGCCGCTGCTGGAGGCCGACCCGCGCTGGTTCCAGCCGCGTCCCTCGGTCACCGGCTACTCGGCCAGCGCGACCGCCTTCGGCAACCTCGGCCCGAACAACGTCGCCACCCGCGACGCGACCGCGGCCAACGCCCAGGCCTACCTGGCGCTGGAGCGGCCCTACGACCGCGGCCTGACCGTCGCGCGGATCCCGGTCGACGCGGTCACCAACTCGGCCTCCGGCGTCGACCCCCAGATCTCGGTCGCCAACGCCCGGATCCAGGCACGCCGGATCGCCGCGGTCCGGCGGCTGCCGCTGGCCCGCGTCCTCCAGCTGGTCGACGACCACACGAGCGGCCGCGCCCTGGGGATCCTCGGCGAGCCGGGCGTGAACGTGCTCGAACTGAACCTCGCGCTCGACCGCGCGAGCGCCCCGACGGGAGCCTCTCGATGACCGACCAGCGGATCTCCGTCCTCGACCCCCGGATCCTGCGGCCGGCGCTGCTCGACAGCGTCCGCAAGCTCGACCCGCGGATCCAGGTCCGCAACCCGGTGATGTTCGTCGTCGAGCTGGGGGCGGTGGTGACCACCGTCGGCTGGCTGATCCAAGCCTTCGGAGGATCGCCGCTCGGCGGGGGCGACCAGCCGGCGTGGTTCGCGTTCGCGGTCGCCGTCTGGCTGTGGCTGACCGTCGTCTTCGCCAACCTGGCCGAGGCGCTGGCCGAGGGCCGCGGCAAGGCCCAGGCCGACACGCTGCGGGCGATGCGGACCGACACCGTCGCGCGGCTGCGCGACGGCGGCACCCGGCCCGCGGCCGAGCTGCGGCCCGGCGACGTGGTGGTGGTCGAGGTCGGCGAGGTGATCCCCGGCGACGGCACCGTCGTCGAGGGGATCGCGTCGGTCGACGAGTCGGCGATCACCGGCGAGTCGGCGCCGGTGATCCGCGAGGCCGGCGGCGACCGCAGCGCCGTCACCGGCGGCACCCGCGTGCTCAGCGACCGGATCCTGGTCGAGATCACCCAGGAGCCGGGGCAGTCGTTCCTCGACCGGATGATCGCGCTGGTCGAGGGCGCGGCCCGCCGCAAGACCCCGAACGAGGTCGCGCTGGGGATCCTGCTGGCCGGGCTCTCGATCGTCTTCCTGGTGGTGGTCGCGACGCTGAAGCCGTTCGTGACCTTCGCCGGCGCCGACGTCTCGCTGGTGACGCTGATCGCGCTGCTGGTGGCGCTGATCCCGACCACGATCGGGGCGCTGCTGTCGGCGATCGGGATCGCCGGCATGGACCGGCTGGTGCGGCGCAACGTGCTGGCGCTCTCCGGTCGCGCGGTCGAGGCGTCGGGCGACGTCGACGTGCTGCTGCTCGACAAGACCGGCACGATCACGCTCGGCAACCGCCAGGCGACCGCCTTCCTGCCGATGCCGGGGGTCGAGGAGCGCGAGCTGGCCGAGGCGGCGCAGCTGGCCTCGCTGGCCGACGAGACGCCCGAGGGCCGCTCGATCGTGGTGCTGGCGAAGGAGCGGTTCCAGATCCGCGAGCACGACCTGGTCGCGGCCGGCGCCGAGTTCGTCCCCTTCACCGCCCAGACCCGGATGTCGGGCGTCGATTACGCCGGACGACGCCTGCGCAAGGGCGCCGGTGACGCGATCGAGCGTTGGATCGCCGAGCTCGACGGCCCGCTGCCGCCGGAGCTGCGCCAGACGCTCGACCACGTGGCGGGGGAGGGCGGCACGCCGCTGGCCGTCGCCCGCGACGAGCAGGTGCTCGGCGTCGTCTACCTGAAGGACATCGTCAAGGACGGCATGCGCGAGCGCTTCGACCGGCTGCGGGCGATGGGCATCCGCACGATCATGGTCACCGGCGACAACCGCCTGACCGCGGCCAAGATCGGTCAGGAGGCGGGCGTCGACGACGTCCTCGCCGAGGCCACGCCGGAGGCCAAGCTGGCGCTGATCCAGGAGCAGCAGGCCGGCGGACGGCTGGTGGCGATGACCGGCGACGGCACCAACGACGCGCCGGCGCTGGCCCAGGCCGACGTCGGGGTGGCGATGAACACCGGTACTCAGGCCGCCCGCGAGGCGGGCAACATGGTCGACCTCGACTCGAACCCGACCAAGCTGATCGAGATCGTCGAGGTCGGCAAGCAGCTGCTGATCACCCGCGGGGCGCTGACCACCTTCTCGATCGCCAACGACATCGCCAAGTACTTCGCCATCCTGCCGGCGATCTTCGCCGCGGTCTGGGCCACCAGGCCGGGGGAGGACGGGCCGCTGGCGCAGTTGAACGTGATGGACCTGGGCACCCCGGAGTCGGCGATCATCTCGGCGATCGTGTTCAACGCGATCGTGATCCCGCTGCTGGTGCCGATCGCGCTGCGCGGCGTCCGCTACCGCCCGGTCGGGGCCAATGCGCTGCTGCGGCGCAACATGCTGGTCTACGGCCTCGGCGGCGTGGTCGCGCCGTTCGTCGGGATCAAGCTGATCGACCTGGTCGTCCACGGGCTGCTGGGGGCGTAGGGCCGTGCGATGACCGGCCGTGGGCGGCACACGGTGATGCTGGGGATGGCGCCGGGGGTCGGCAAGACCTACCGCGCCCTCCAGGACCTGCGCCGCGCCCGCGACGCCGGCCGCGACGTGGTCGTCGCGCTGCTGGAGACCCACGGCCGGGCGGAGACCGCCGCCCAGGCCGAGGGCCTGGAGCAGCTGCCGCGGCGGCCGGTCGATCAGCGCGGGATCGTCCACCGCGAGCTGGACCTGCCGGGGCTGCTGGCGCGGGCGGAGCGGACCCCGGCCGACGGCGTCCTGCTGGCGCTGATCGACGAGCTGGCCCACAGCAACCCGCCCGGGCTCGAGCACGAGAAGCGCTGGCAGGACGTCGAGCACGCGCTGGGGGCGGGGATCGACGTGCTCTCGACGGTCAACGTCCAGCACCTCGAGTCGCTCAACGACCAGGTCGCCGAGCTGACCGGGGTTCGCGTGCGCGAGACGGTGCCCGACCGGGTGCTGGTCGACGCCGACGACGTGGTGGTGGTCGACCTGCCGCCCGCGGCGCTGCTGCAGCGGCTGCGCGACGGCCAGATCTACCCGCCCGAGCGGGTCGCGGCGGCGCTCCAGAACTTCTTCCGGATCGAGCAGCTGACCGCCCTGCGGGAGACGGCCCTGCTGCAGGCGGCCGAGGAGGTCGGCGCCCGCCGGACCGGGGCCAGCGCGCGTTCGGGCGGCCGCGCCCACACCGGCGAGCTGCCGCGGGTGGCGTTCCCGGTCGGGCCGCCACCGGCGCGGCTGGAGGAGCGCGGCGACCGCGACCGGCGGGTGGCCGACGACGTTCCCGACGTGGTCAAGGAGCGGATCCTGGTGCTGGTCTCGGCCGGGCCGGCCGGCCAGCGGGTGGTGCGGCGGGCGTGGCGCTCGGCGCGGCGGCTGCGGGCCGGGATCGACCTGCTCCACGTCCGCCGGCCGGGCCGGGCGCCGACCGTGGTCGAGGCCGAGCGGCTGGACGGGATCCGGCGGCTGGCGGCCTCGCTCGGGGCCGAGCTGCTGGTCGAGGAGGACGACGAGGTCGAGGCCGCCGCCGCGCGGGTCGCGCGCGAGCGGGGGACGACCTACCTCTTCGTCGGCGCGCCGGGGCGGGCGCGGGGGCTGGCGCGCTGGCGCCGGAGCGGGGGGATCGCGATCGACGAGCTGCTGCGGCGGCTGCCGGGCGTCGACGTGCGGATCGTCAGCGAGCGCGCCGCCGGCGAGCGCGGGGAGCGACGGGAACGATGAGCGGGATCGACGCACTGCTGGCGGCGCTGCCGCTCGGCGACGTGGCCCTGGGCGCGGTCGCGGCGGCGCTCGGGCTGGTGGTCGGGGTCGGGCTGGCGGTGACGATCCGCCGGGCCCGCGGCGACCGCCGGACCGCGCCGAGCGGCCGGGTGCTGCTGGCGCTGGCCGGGCCGGAGATGTCGTGCGCGGCGGTCGACGCGGCGGCCCGGATCGGGCGCGCCGACGACGCGGTGGTGGTGCCGGCGGTGCTGGTGGCGACCCCGTACCACCTGCCGCTCGACCGGCCGCTGCCCGAGGCCGCGTCCGAGGCGCTCGACCTGCTCGACGCGGTCGAGCAGCGGCTGCAGCGGGCGGGGGTCGAGGTCGACGCGCGGATGGTCCAGGGCCGCACCCGCCGCCACGCGCTGCGGCGGCTGGTGGCCGAGGAGCGGTTCGACCGGCTGGTGGTGCCGGCGGCCCGCGATCCGCATCCGGCGGGCCAGGACGGCAGCGGCTTCAGCGCCGACGACGTCGCCTGGCTGCTGGCCCACGTCGACGGCGAGGTGCTGGTGCTGCGGCCGAGCACCGTCCGCGCGTGACGGCGGGACAGCTCCCGTACCGGTGGTAGCTTTTCCCGCCATGGTCGGTGCGAGGGAGTGGGGACGTCGCCGCGGGCGGGCACGCGGCGCGACGGCGATCGGCGCGGCGGCGCTCGCGCTGGCGGCACTGGCCGGTCCGGCCGCCGCCGCGACCCCCGGCGCTGCGGCCCCGGCGTCGACCCGCGCGACACCATCGGCCAGCGTCCCGCAGCTGCCGCTGCGCGCCCCCGACTACCCGAAGGTCGCCGTCCAGCGCGACGTCGTGATCACCGCCTCCGACGGCACGACGCTGATGGCCGACGTCTACCGCCCGGCCGACGCCTCCGGGACCGCGGTCGCCAAGCGGCTGCCGGTCGTGGTCACCGGCACCCCGTACAACAAGAACGTGCTCGGGGCGGCCGGCGAGCAGGTCGCGACGCTGGCCGGGGCCTCGCCGGTGATCGTCCGCCGCGGCTACGTCCAGGTGGTCTTCGACGTCCGCGGCACCGGCAGCTCGCGCGGGACCTGGCGCTCGTTCGACCCGCGCGAGCAGCAGGACACGATCGAGGTCCTGGCCTGGGCCCGCAAGCAGCCGTGGTCGGACGGCGACCTGGCGATGACCGGCGCCTCGTACATGGGGATCAACCAGCTGCTGGCCGCCTCGCGCCGGCCGCCGGGCCTGAAGGCGATCTTCCCGATCATCCCCGGCGGCGACCTCTACCGCGACGTCGTCTGGCACGGCGGCTCGGTCGACCTCGGCTTCATCCCGCTCTGGCTGGGGCTGACGACCGCGCTCGGGGTGGTGCCGCCGAGCGACGCCTTCAACGACCCGGTGCGGGCGCTGGGCTGGCTGACCGACCGCCTGCTGACCTCGGCCGCGTTCCCGCTGCAGGCGGTGCTGGAGGGGCTGACCGGCGGCCCGCTGGCCGACGACGGCGACTTCTACCGCGTCCGCTCGCCGCTCTCGGTGGTCGACCGGATCGAGGTCCCGACCTTCATCAGCGGCGGCTGGTGGGACCTGTTCCAGCGCGGCGAGCAGCTGCTCTACCAGCGGCTGCGCCTGGAGCCCGGCCGCAAGCAGCTGCTGATGGGCCCCTGGTACCACGTGACCGCCGGCGAGGGGCTGGGCGACGGCAGCGGCCGCCCGCAGCCGCTGACCGAGCTGGCCGTGCTCTGGTTCGACCGCTGGATCCGCGGCGCCGACAACGGGATCGACCGCGACTTCGGCCCGGTGACGGTCAACCAGCTGGGTCCGGACAGCTGGCGCCGCGAGCGCGCGTGGCCGCCGCCCGGCACCCGCTACCAGCGGCTGTACCTGAACGCCCAGGCGTCGGGGCTCGGCGGCGAGGACGCCAGCCTGGCCTGGAGCCGGCCGACCGCGGCCGGCGGCCGCACCGTCTGGCCGAACCTGCTCGGCAGCCTCTGCTCGCGCAGCACCGTCCAGTGGACCGCCGGCCTGCTGGTCAGCGCGCTCGACGGCTGCGCCCAGAGCAACGCCAGCGCCGAGTCGGGCGGGGCGACCTTCACCACCGCACCGCAGGCCAAGCCGCTGCGGGTTGCCGGGCCGATCGCGCTGCGGCTGCGCGGGTCGAGCTCGCGCGCCGACGGCTTCTGGCACGCCCAGCTGACCGACGTCGCGCCGGACGGCACCAGCCGCGCGCTGACCTCGGGCTTCCTGGCGATGGGCCAGCGGGCGCTCGACGAGTCGCGCAGCGAGCGGGCGGCCAACGGCGACCTGAAGCTGCCCTTCCACCCGTTCACGAAGGAGACCCGGCTGCCGGTGACGCCCGACCAGCCGGTCGACATGGACGTCGAGATCTTCGGCACCGACGCGGTGATCCGGCCCGGCCACCGGCTGCGGCTGGCGCTGACGTCGAGCGACCTGCCGCACGCGCTGCCGGCGCTGCCCGACCTGGTCGGCCAGGTGCTCGCGGTCCAGCGGGTCGACATCCGGCCCGAGTCGCCGAGCTTCCTCTCGCTGCCCGTGGTCGGTCCGGCGCCGGCCGCCACGCCGCCGACGGCCACCGGCCCGAAGCGCTGCCGCAGCCAGCGCCGCTTCCGGATCCGGGTCCGGCCGGGCAAGCAGCGGATCCGCAGCGTGCGGGCGCGGGTCGGCGGCCGCAGCGTGAAGGCCCGCAAGCCCAGCCGCCGTGGGCGGCCGTGGACGGTGGTCGTCGACCTGCGGCGGTTCACGACCAAGCGGACGGTGCGGGTGACGACGACCGCCAAGCTGGCCAACGGCCGCACGGTCCGCGACGTCCGGCGTTACCGCACCTGCACGCGCTGAGCCTCCCGCGGCCAGCCGGCCAGCGCTCGCGTGGCGGATCGCCCCCGAGGGGTGGGGCCGATCCGCCACGCGAGCGGGGGGAGGTAGGCTGCGGCGCCGATGTCGCTGGAAGTCCGCGGGCCCACCCTGACCCTCCGCTACCCGACCGAGGACGACGCCGAGGCGCTGCTCGGCCTGGCCGGCGATCCCGAGGTCACCCGCTGGTTCTCGTGGGGGCCGTACACCGACGCCGCCCAGCCGCGGCGGTTCATCGCCGGGCTGGCCGAGGAGCGGCGGCGGGGGATCAAGCTCGACCTGCTGGCGGTCCACCACGAGCAGGGACCAGCCGGCATCACCGGCCTCTACGAGTTCCACCCGCGCGACCGCCGCTGCGTCTGCGGCACCTGGTTCGGGCGCGCCTTCTGGGGCACCGGGGCCAACCGCGAGTCGAAGGCGCTGCTCCAGCACCTGGCCTTCGAGACGCTCGCGATGCAGCGCTTCGGCAGCTACTCCAACCCCCGCAACGAGCGCTCGACGCGGGCGCTCCAGGGCGTCGGCCTGCGGCTCGAGGGCGTGCTGCGCGGCTACCACCGCCACGGCGACGAGTTCCTCGACGTCAACGTCTTCGGGCTGCTGCGCGAGGAGTGGGAGCGCTCGCCGCTGCGGGCCGAGTTCGACGGCCGGATCGAGGTCGTCGGCGAGCCGCCGGCGGTCTTCCGGGCGCAGGGCTGAGCGGGCGGGCCGCTCAGCCGCGGTCTCGGCCTGGACGGCCACGTCGCGAGCGATCATCCAGGTACTCGTCGACCCAGACGCGGGAGGAACGCCACGTGCCGTCGGCGCCCTTGCGCGCCTTCAGCCGGCCGCGAGCCGCTGCGACCCGCAGCGCGTCGGCGCTGGCCCGGTCGTCGGCGAGGACCGGGAGCGGAACCATGCGGTTGGGACCGGCGATCGCGGGGACGACGAAGCGGTAGAGGTTGTCCAGGATCGCTCGCGCGATCAGTTCGCCCAGCGCACCGAGGTCCCCGAGATCGGCGCGGCGAAGCGCCCGCAGGTACCGGCTCCGATCGGTCTTGTAGATGATCGCGGGCGGGTACCCCAGCCGAACCAGGACGAGGTTGAGCAGCAGCCTCCCGGTGCGGCCGTTGCCGTCGAGGAACGGATGGATCTGCTCGAAGCGACAGTGGATCGCCGCCAGACGCTCGGGAAGCTCCGGAGCGCCGACGTGGCGCAGCTCGGCGACCTGTTCGACCCAGGTCGCGATCTGCGCGGGCACTTCGGGCCAGGAGGGCGGCGTCATGCCGCCAGGGAAGGTGAGGATGTCGTGGCGACGGAACGCCCCGGGCGACTCCTCGGCGCTGGCGTTGGGATGGGGGGAGACGTCCCATGAGGGCCGCAGCGCGAGCTGGTGGACCCGCCGCACCTCGGTCACGGTCAGCGGAGCATCGGAGGACCAAGAGCCCGGCTCGAGGCCCTGACCGTAGACCCAGTCGGCGGCGTTGGCGTAGCCGCGAACCTCCATGTACTCACGAAGCTCCTTGTTGCCGACCGCTCGCCCTTCGTCGAGGAGCTGCTCGACCTGCTTCAGCACCAGCGTGTTGCCTTCGATCGCGGTCGAGTGGTGGGCCTCTTCGAGCCTGTTCGGGAGGTCCAACACCAAGCGAACCGAACAAATATGTCCGGCCTGGACGTCCGCCAACCGGCCTCGGCCGCACGCCGCCGTCGGCCGTCGATCCTGCATCATGGTCGGGTTGCGCCGTCGTCCGCACGCCCTCTCGCTCCGTCCCGCCGTCGCGTCGACCGACGTGGCCGGCCCGCCGCCGTCCGCGCCCGCGACGACCGCCGCGACGGCAACCGCCACCGCCGGCGCGGCGTCGACCACCGCCGACGACCCGGCGCTGCTGATCGAGGGCCTGGTCAAGCGCTACGGCGAGCGGACCGCGGTCGACGGGATCGACCTGCGGGTCGGGCGCGCGCGGGTGCTGGCGCTGCTGGGGCCGAACGGGGCCGGCAAGACGACCACGATCGAGACCTGCGTCGGCTTCCGGCGGCCCGACGGCGGCCGGGTGCGGGTGCTGGGCCTCGACCCGATCGCCGACAGCGACCGGCTGCGGCCGCGGATCGGCGTGATGCTGCAGAGCGGCGGCGTCTACCAGGCGGCCCGCTGCGGCGAGATGCTGCGGCTGGTCGCCGCCTACGCCGCCGATCCGCTCGATCCCGAGCAGCTGCTCGACCGGCTCGGCCTGCGCGAGGTGGTCCGCACGCCCTACCGGCGGCTCTCGGGCGGCCAGCAGCAGCGGCTGTCGCTGGCGATGGCGATCGTCGGCCGGCCGGAGCTGGTCTTCCTCGACGAGCCGACCGCCGGCCTCGACCCCCAGGCCCGCCACGAGACCTGGCGGATCGTCGAGGCGCTGCGGGCCGACGGCGTCACCGTGGTCCTGACCACCCACTACATGGACGAGGCCGAGCGGCTGGCCGACGACATCGTGATCGTCGACCACGGCCAGGTGATCGCCACCGGCACCCCGCAGGAGCTGATCCGCGGCGGCGCCGACCGCGAGGTCCGCTTCCGGGCCGCGCCCGGCCTGCCGCTGGCGACGCTGGAGTCGCGGCTGCCCGCCGACTGCCTGGTCGCCGAGCCGGCCGCCGGCACCTACGTCGTCGCCGGCCCCGTCGATCCGCAGCTGGTGGCGACGATCGCCGGCTGGTGCGCTGAGCAGGGCGTGCTGGTCGAGGGCCTGCAGGTCAAGCAGCGGACGCTCGAGGACGTCTTCCTGGAGCTGACCGGACGGGAGCTGCGGCCGTGAGCGTGCCGATCCAGCCGTCCGCGCGCGATTTGGAACCCCCGCGGTCGCAAACGGCGCGCGGCCAGTTCGCGCCGAACCCCGGTCGCGCCCCGCTGCTGCGGATGCTCGCCGCCCAGACGCGGATGGAGCTGACCCTGATCCTCCGCAACGGCGAGCAGGTGCTGCTGAACCTGATCGTCCCGCTGGGGCTGCTGGTCGTCTGCACCAAGATCCCCTTCATCGAGGTCAGCGGCGAGCGAGCCGACTTCTTCGTCCCCGGGGTGCTGGCGCTGGCGGTGATGTCGGCCGCCTTCACCGGCCAGGCGATCGCGACCGGCTTCGACCGCCAGTACGGGGTCCTCAAGCGGCTGGGGGCGACCGCGCTGCCGCGGGTGGTGCTGCTGGGCGCGAAGACCGCCGCGGTGCTGGTGATCGAGCTGCTCCAGATCGCCGTCCTCTGCGGGGTCGGGATGGCGCTCGGCTGGAACCCGCACGGCGATCCGCTCTCGGTCGCGGTCCTGATCGCCGTCGGCACCGCCGCCTTCTGCGGGATGGCCTTCCTGATGGCCGGGCTGCTGCGGGCGATGACGACCTTGGCGCTGGCCAACATCCTCTGGTTCCTGCTGCTCGTCTTCGGCGGGATCGCGTTCCCGCTCAGCGACCTCGGCGGGGCCGCCGACCTCTTCGAGCTGCTGCCGACCGGCGCGCTCTCCAACGGCCTGCGGATGGTGCTGGAGACGGGCGAGGTCGCCCCCGTTCGCGACGTGCTGATCCTCGGCGGCTGGGCGGTGGCGACGCTGACGGCGGCCGCCGCGACCTTCCGCTGGGAGTAGCGGCGGAACTTCACCGGACGGTCGCATCCGCCGCGATCCGGCGGCTACGCTGATGGCGTGGCGAAGGCCAATCCGATACCCGGGCTGCGGGCGGACGTGCCGTACGCGTGGGCGGCGGCCGCCACGGTGCGGGTCCGCGCGGCCGAGCTGTTCGAGCACGCCGAGGGCGTCCTCGACGTCGAGGAGATCGAGCGGGTCCACGCGATGCGCGTGGCCAGCCGGCGGCTGCGGGCGGTGCTGGAGATCTACGCCCCCTGCTTCCCACCTGCCGCCTTCCGCTCGGCGCTGCGCGACGTCAAGCGGATCGCCGACGCGCTCGGCGCCCGCCGCGATCCCGACGTCCAGCTCGAGGGCCTGGAGCGGTTCGCCGACGCGCTGCCGGCGGCCGACCGGCCCGGCCTGCAGGCGTTCATCGCCGGGGTCCGCGAGCAGCAGGCGGCCGGCAACGACGTGCTCGCCGCCGGCCTGCGGTCGCTGGCCGACAGCGACCTGCGGGGACGGCTGGAGGCGCTGGCCGACGCCGCCGAGGCGAGCGTCGCGCCGCCCGCCGAGCCGCTGGCCGACGCCGAGGTCGACGCCCCCGAGGCCGCGCCGGCCGAGGACCCCGCCCCCGAGCCCGCCGCCGAGGAGCCGCGGCCGTGAGGGCGCGTCGGGTGCGGGGGATCGAGGTCGGCGGACCACTGGCCGACAACGTCGAGCGGATCGTGCAGCTGCGGCTGGAGGAGCTGCACGGGTTCATCCCCGCCGCGCTCGACCCGGACGAGGTCGAGGCGCTGCACGACATGCGGATCGCCGCCAAGCGGCTGCGCTACGTGCTCGAGGTGACCGCCGAGGAGTGCTTCGGTCCCTACGCCGCGATCGCCGCCCGCCGGGCCAAGGACCTCCAGGACCTGATCGGCGAGATCCACGACTGCGACGTCGGGCTGCCGCGGGTGACGCGAGCGATCGACGAGCGCCGCGAGGCCGACGTGACCGCGCTGCTGGAGCGGGCCGGCGACGACGCCCTCGACCTCGATCCGCGGCTGGCCGCCGACCTGCCGCACGCCTCCGAGCACCGCGGCCTGCTCTCGCTCCACGCCTACCTCCAGGCCCGCCGGCGGCTGCTCTACGGCCGTTTCCTGGAGCTGTGGCGGGAGCTGGAGCGCGAGGGCTTCCGGGCCCGCCTGGAGTACGCGATCGCCGAGCGGCCGGCGATCACCTCGCCTTCACCGGATGGCAACGTCGCGGTCACACCGCGACCGTAGGCTCGGAGGACCCGATGCTCGACGACGATCCGTCCCCCTCCGCCGCGCCGCCCTCGACCGCCGTCGCGCCGGCCGCCGAGACGGCCCCGGCCCCGACCGCGCCCCCGACCCCGGAGGAGCGGCCGGACCCGGCCGATCCGCGGTTCTTCGTCAACCGCGAGCTGTCGTGGATCGACTTCGACGAGCGGGTGCTGGAGCTGGCGCGCGACCCGCGGCAGCGGCTGCTGGAGCGGGTCAAGTTCGCGGCGATCTTCGCCTCGAACCTCGACGAGTTCTTCATGATCCGCGTCGCCGGGCTGCACGCCAAGGTCTGGGCCGAGAACCGCCGCCGCGGCGCCGACGGCCGGACCGCCGACCAGGTGCTCGACGAGCTGCGGGCGAAGGTCGACCCGCTCGTCCACCAGCACGCCCGGGTGCTGCTCGACGAGCTGCTGCCGCAGCTGGCGGAGACCGGCATCCGGCTGGTCCGCCACGACGAGCTCGACCAGGAGCAGCGGGCCGCCGTCGCCGAGCGCTTCCAGAACCGGATCTACCCGGTGCTGACGCCGCTGGCGGTCGGGCTCGGGCGGCCGTTCCCCTACATCTCGAACCTCTCGCTGAACCTCGGCGTGCTGGTCCGCGACCCCGACACCGGCCAGACGGTCTTCGCCCGCGTGAAGCTGCCGACCGAGGTCCTCGACCGGCTGGAGCGGGTCGACGACGGTGGCGACGACCAGGTCTTCGTGCCGCTGGAGGAGATCGTCGAGGCCCACCTCGACCGGCTCTTCCCGGGGATGGAGATCCTCGACCGCGGCATGTTCCGGGTCACCCGCGACGCCGACTTCGAGATCTCCGACGAGGCCGACGACGTCAAGCGGGCGCTCGAGGCCGAGCTGCGCAACCGCCGCTTCGGCGAGATCGTGCGGGTCGAGATCGACGCCGACGTCAGCGACGCGCTGCGGACCGAGATCGTCGAGCAGCTCGGCGTCGAGGAGCGGATGGTCTACGACGTCGAGGGGCTGCTCGACCTGACCGCGCTCTGGCAGCTGGTCAAGGCCCCGGGCCACAACGACCTGCTCGACGAGCCGTGGCGCCCGGTCACGCCGCCGCGGCTGCGCGAGGGCGACGACGAGCAGGCCGACGTCTTCGGGGCGATGCGCCGCGGCGACGTCCTCGTCCACCACCCGTACGACAGCTTCGAGACCTCGGTCGAGCGGTTCGTGGAGCAGGCCTCGGCCGACCGCGACGTGCTGGCGATCAAGATGACCGTCTACCGGACGAGCGCCGACAGCACCCTGCTGCCGGCGCTGGTGCGGGCCTCGGAGCGGGGCAAGCAGACGGTCGCGCTGGTCGAGCTGAAGGCGCGCTTCGACGAGCAGGCCAACATCCGCTGGGCCCAGGTCCTGGAGGACACCGGCGTCCACGTCGTCTACGGCCACCCGGCGCTGAAGACGCACGCCAAGTGCATCCTGGTGATCCGCCGCGAGGGCGAGCGGGTCCGCCACTACGTCCACGTCGGGACCGGCAACTACCACGCCAAGACCGCGCGGCTCTACACCGACTTCGGGCTCTTCACCTGCGATCCGGAGATCGGCGCCGACGTCGCCGACATGTTCAACCAGCTGACCGGCTTCGCCAAGCCGGGCCGCTTCCGCAAGTCGCTGGTGGCCCCCAACGGCCTCCGCGACGGGCTGCTGGAGGAGCTGGAGAAGACCGTCGAGGCGCACCGCGCCGGCCAGCCAGCGCGGGCGACGCTGAAGATGAACTCGCTGGTCGACCGGACCTCGATCCAGGCCCTCTACCGGGCCTCGCAGGCGGGGTTGCCGATCGACATCAACGTCCGCGGCATCTGCTGCCTGCGGGTCGGCGTGCCGGGCCTGTCGGAGACGATCCGGGTCCGCTCGGTGCTCGGCCGGTTCCTGGAGCACTCGCGGATCTACGCCTTCGAGCGCGACGGCGAGACGACCGTCCTGATGGGCTCGGCCGACATCATGGAGCGCAACCTCGACAACCGCGTCGAGCTGGTGGTCCCGGTCGCCGACGAGCGCGCGAAGGAGCAACTGCTCGACGCGCTCCACCGCAGCCTCGAGGACGAAGACGGCTCCTGGCTGCTGCGGCCGGACGGCTCCTGGGAGCGGGTCGCGCCGGCCGATCCGGAGGCCCCGCGCGGGCTCCAGCGCGAGCTGATGGAGCTGCACGCGCGGCGGGCGCGCGAGGCCGATCTGGAGGAGTAGCGCGGCGTCGACCGCGGCGGCCGGATGTACGATGTCGATCGATCCAGGATCGAACGTCCGCCGAGAGGTCAGACACATCTCGCGAGGACGGTAGTGTGCACCTGTGCACGATCTCCCGCCGCCTACGACACAGGGCGGAAGCGATTCCGCCTCGACCCTCTCGATCGAACCGCGCCAGTCGGTCGGTGAGCGACTGACCCGCGCCCGCGTCGTGGCCGCCGCGGTCACGATCGCCCGCCGCGATGGCCTCGACGCGCTCTCGATGCGCCGTCTCGCCGCCGAGCTCGGCGTCTCGACGATGGCCGCCTACCGCCACGTACCAGGCAAGGACAGCCTGGTCGACGACGTCGTCGACGCCGTGATCGCGACGATTCCGCTCGACGGCTACGTCGGGACCTGGAGCGAGCGGCTCGAGGAGCTGACGATCGCCAGCTACCGGACGCTCGACGAGTTCCCCGGCCTGCCGGAGCGGATCCACGGGCGCGCCCTCGGCCGTCCCGGCATCGTCCGCTGGCTGGAGGCGTTCAACGCGCCGCTGGTCGAGGCCGGCGTGCCGGTCGAGGCCCGCAGCGGCGGCACCACCTCGCTGGTCTGGCTGCTGCGCGGT
This sequence comes from Patulibacter defluvii, assembly GCF_034096925.1. NCBI lineage: Bacteria > Bacillati > Actinomycetota > Thermoleophilia > Solirubrobacterales > Patulibacteraceae > Patulibacter > Patulibacter defluvii. The sequence goes on along the minus strand of NZ_JAWZSQ010000009.1, from coordinate 116,838 downwards.
GCGTCGCGGCTGACCGCCGAGTGGAGCGACATGGTCGGCGCGCTCGAGGAGATCGCCGGCCGCGACGACGAGGACGCCGACGACACCCCGATCATGCGCCAGGGACGCGAGCTGCTGGGCAACCAGCAGGTCGAGGACCTGCTCCGCAGCGGCGTGCGCCTGATCCTCACCGGCCTGCGCCAGGCCGCCGACGACGCGGCCAAGGGCTGAGCGCCGGGTCCACCGATCCCCGGCACGCCTCGCCGGGGATCGGTGGGTCCGTCGTGGGACCGACGCGGGGCGTGCCGCGCCCCGCCGGTCCGCGGTCTACCAGTGCATGCCGCGCGTCAGCGCGGCCAGCACCCGCATCTCGACGCCCGCCCGCTCGTCCGGGTTCTCCTGGCCGCGGGCCGCGGCCGAGTCGGGGAAGACCCGGTAGCCGGTGTTGAGGATCTGGTCGCTGATCTTCGGCGCCAGCGCGTAGAGCACCTCGCCGGCGGTCCCGAGCAGGGTGTCGATGTGCTTCGGGTGCTCGACGATCGCCTTCGCCACCAGGTCGGCGGCCTCGACCGGCGTGATCGTCGGCATCTTGTCGTAGATCTTCGTCGGCGCGATCATCGGCGTCCGCACCAGCGGCATGTGGATCGTGGTGAAAGTCACCTTGGCGCCGACCAGCTCCGAGGCGACCACGCGGGTCCAGGCGTCGAGCGCGGCCTTCGAGGCGACGTAGGCGCTGAACCGCGGCGGCCAGGTCTGGGCCCCGATCGAGCTGATGTTCACGACGTGCCCGCCGCCGTGCTCGACCATGTGCGGCAGCACGCCCATCACCAGCCGGATCGCGCCGAAGTAGTTCAGCTGCATCGTCCGCTCGAAGTCGTGGAAGCGGTTGAGGCTGAGCTTCAGCGAGCGGCGGATCGAGCGGCCGGCGTTGTTGACCACGACGTCGACCCGGTGCTCGCGGGTGACCGTCCGGGCCAGCTCGTCGATCGCGTCGAGGTCGTTGAGGTCGCAGGGGTAGACGTAGGCGGTGCCGCCCTGCTGCTCGATCAGCCGCTGCAGCGCCTCGAGCTTCGAGCGGGTGCGGGCGACCAGCAGCGGGGTGCCGCCGGAGAGCGCCACCTTCAGCGCGGTCGCCTCGCCGATCCCCGACGAGGCGCCGGTGATCAGCACCGTGCGGCCGTGGACCGCGGCCCGCAGCCGGCTGTCGTCGTGCAGGTCGGGGTCGAGGTTGCGCTCCCAGAAGTCCCACAGCGTGGCCGCGTAGTCGCGCAGCCGCGGGACGCCGATCCCGCTGCCGGCCAGCGCCTGCTCGGCCCGGCGGGCGTCGAAGACCGACGCGAACGACATGTGGGGGAGGACCTCGTCCGGGATCCCGGTCGGCGACAGCAGCGCCCGCCGCAACGGCGCCAGCGTCGAGCTGTTGACCAGCCGCGCGGCCAGCCCCTTGTGGAGGTCGAGCGCCGGCACGCCGGGCGGCCGCAGCGACAGCCGCGGGGCGCGGGCGGCGCGGGCGAAGACGTTGATCGTGTCGACCAGCGGCTGCGGGCGCGGGTTGCAGAGGTGGAAGGCCTGCTGGTCGAGGTCGGGCTGGTGGGCGATGTGGTCCATCGCCTTGGCCACGTAGTCGACCGGGACCATGTTGGTCGCGCCCAGGTCGGGGGCGACGAGCGGGATCATCCCGGGCAGCTTCCGCAGCCGCTTGAGCAGGCCGAAGACGTAGTACGGCCCGTCGATCTTGTCCATCTCGCCGGTCTCGGAGTGGCCGACGACGATCGCCGGCCGGTAGACCCGCCAGGGCACCAGCGACTCGCCGCGGGCGATCCGCTCGGACTCGAACTTGGTCCGGTGGTAGGCCGAGGGCAGCGGCTGGCCCTCGTCGAACATGTCCTCGCGGAAGACGCCGTGGTAGTCGCCGGCGGCCGCGACCGAGGAGACGTGGTGCAGGCAGCCGACCTCGAGCACGTTGGCCAGCTCGACGGCGTGGCGGGTGCCCTCGACGTTGAGCGCCTGGTTGCGCTCCTCGTCGGCGGTCATGTCGTAGATCGCCGCCAGGTGGAAGAAGTGCTCGATCCGCCCGCGGTGCTCCTCGATCCACTGCGGGTCGACGCCCATCGCGGGCGACTCGAGGTCGCCGACGACGAGCTTCACCCGCTCGGCGGCGTCCTCCGGCCAGCCGGCGATCAGGCGGTCGATCTTCGGCCGCGAGCCGTCGCGGACGACCACGTGGACGTCGCCGTCGCGGTTCTCCAACAGGGTGGCGACCAGGTGGCGGCCGATGAAGCCGGTGGCGCCGGTGACCAGGTAGGCCATGTCCGTTCTCCTCGCGCTCTGCGTCGTCGCCCGGGCGGGGGCTTTCCGGGGTCGCGGCCGAGGGTACTCGACGGGCGGCGGCCCCGGAACGGCTTCGCGCCGACGTGACGGGGGCGTCACCGACGGCGACCGGCGGCGCCGGCCGGGCGATGTGGCAGTCTGCGGGGGTCCCGGGTCGACCGCGTCCTTCCCCCCGACGCCGACCGCCGGCCGATGGCGATCGTCCGCTGCACCCCACCGTCCCTTCTACGCCCCCACCCGGGGCGGTCCGCGCCATGAGCGGCGAGCTGGCGGTCGGCGCCCGGATCGGGGCCTACCGGATCGACGCGGTCGCCGGCCGCGGCGGGATGGGGATCGTCTACCGGGCGACCCAGCTGACGCTCGACCGGCCGGTGGCGCTGAAGGTGATCGCGCCGGCGCTGGCCGACGACCCGGCGTTCCGGGCCCGCTTCGTGCGCGAGGCGCGGCTGCTGGCGGCGCTCGAGCACCCGCACGTGATCCCGGTCCACGAGGCCGACGAGCGCGACGGCCAGCTGTACCTGGCGATGCGCTGGGTCGAGGGGACGGACCTGTCGGCGGCGCTGCGGAGGCTGGGCCCGCTGCCGCCCACGACCGCGCTGGCCGTGGTCGAGCAGCTGGCGTCGGCGCTCGACGCGGCCCACGCCAGCGGCCTCGTCCACCGCGACGTGAAGCCGGCCAACGTGCTGCTGGAGCCGCGCGACGGGCGCGACCACGCCTGGCTGAGCGACTTCGGCGCCGGCCGCTGGCTGGACTCGCGCGACGGACGGACGGCGACCGGGCACGGGCTCGGGACGCTCGACTTCGCGGCTCCGGAGCAGCTGGAGGGCGGGGGCGGGCCGGCGGTCGACGTCTACGCCCTGGCCGGGGTGCTGTTCACCGTCCTGAGCGGCCGCAAGCCGTTCGTCCGCGACAACGACCTGGCGGTGCTGTGGGCGCACCAGCACGCGCCGCCGCCCGATCTGCGCGAGCTGCGGCCCGAGCTGCCCGCGGCGCTGGCCCAGGCGGTGATCGCGGGGATGGCGAAGGACCCGGCGGCGCGGCCGGCGTCGGCGACCGCGCTGGTGGCGGCCGCGCGGGCGGCGCTGCGCGAGGCCGGGATGGGCACCGGGGACGGCGAGGCGGCGGGCACGGGGCCGACGATCACCGCGACCGGGATCGGCACGCTGCGGCCGCCGGCGGTCCCGGTCGAGGACGTGCTGGGGCTGGCGGTGACGACCGGGTCGCCGCCAGGGCCGGGGGACACGTGGGCGCGCGAGGCGGGCGCGGGCGGTGGGGCCGGGGCGGCCGTGGGCGCCGGGGCGGCGGGCGGCGGTGGGCCGGACGGCGGTAGCGGCGGGACCGGGCGGACGCTGGTCCGGCGGGCGACGCAGCTGCCGGCGCTGGCGACGGCGACCCGACGGCGGGCGCTGCTGGCGGTGGCGGCGACGGCGCTGGCCGGCGGCGGAGCGCTCGGGGCGTCGAGCGGCGACCAGCCGACGGCGCCGAAGCGGCCACCGGCGGCGACCCTGCCGGCGCCGCGGATCGAGCGGATCGCGCTCGGCGAGCGGGCGTTCCCGAACGGGGTCGCGGCGCGGTCGGGGCAGGCCTACGTGATCGACGGGCGCAACCGCCGGCTGCTGCTGATCGACGACGCCACCCGCCAGGTCAGCCAGCGGCTGAAGCTGCCGTCGGCGCCGATCACCGTCCTCCACGACGACTACCGGGACCGGCTCTGGATCGCGACCGCCGACCGGCGGCTGCTGGCCTACGACACCGGGACCGGGAAGCGCGTGCTGACGCTGCGGGTCGGGTTCCCGGCCCAGTACCTGGCGGTGCGGCCCGACGCGGTGACGGCGATGAGCGCCCAGCAGCGGGGCGGGGCGTCGCTGGCGACCTTCAGCGCGACCAGCGGCCGGCGGCTGGCGACGGCGCGCGGACCGGTCCGCCCCAACGACCTGGTCGAGGTCGCCACCGGGGTGCTGGCGCTGGGCTCGATCCCGCCGACGGTGGTCCGGTTCGACGACCGGCTGCGGCGGCGGGGCGACGCGCCGGTCAAGGACGCGGGCCTGGTGGTGCCCGAGATGGCCGTCGACGGCCGCGGTCGGGCCTGGATCACCAGCTTCGCCGAGGGCACGGTGGTGCGCGTCGACGGTCTCAGCGGGAAGCCGGCGGGACGGCCGGTGCGGGTCGGCCGCGACCCGAGCGGGGTGGCGATCGACGGCGACGGGATCGTCTGGGTGGTCAACCAGCGCGACCGCACGCTGACCCGGATCGACGCCAAGAGCGGCCGCGTGCTCGGCCGGCCGGTCCCGGTCGGCGGTCCGACGAAGGGCCTGATCGTGGCCGAGGGCGACGTGGTCTGGCTGCTCAGCGCCCGCGAGCTGCTGCGGATCGAGCAGCCCTAGCGGGTGGCTGCGGCTGCGGGTGGAGCGAACCAGGTGGCGAGATGCGACGCGTCCACGGGCGCGCCGCGCCGCCCGCTACCAGCCGAGACGCTTGTCGCGCGTGGCCGCCCGCGCCTTCTCGGCGGCGAGCTTGGCGTACTTGCGCTTGTCGAGCCGGCCCTGCAGCAGGGTCATGACCAGCGCGAAGGCCGGGATCCCGATGATCACGGCGAAGCCGAAGAGCGTGACCTGCAGGTCGTTGTTCTCGCCGATGGTCCCTTGACCGCTGTCGATCCCCGCGAACGCGGTGGCGGTGGTGACCGAGAGGGTCGCGACGGTCGTCGCGAGCAGCAGCATCAGGCGGCGCAGGCGCATAGGCGGCAATCGTATAGAACCCAGCGGCGATGACCGGTCTCGAGCGCACCCGCAACGTCGACGGGGTGGAGGTCGTGCGGCTGAACCGCCCCGATCGCCGCAACGCGATGGACACCGCGACGCTCGACGAGCTGCTGGCGGTGCTGGCCGAGCTGGCCGCCGATCCCGAGCTGCGGGTGGTGGTGTTCTCGACCACCTCGACCCGCGCCCTCTGCGCCGGCGCCGACGTGGCCGAGGAGCTGGACCGCGAGGGCGGGATCGCCCGCATGGAGCGCTTCGCCCGCATGTACCAGGCGGTCGTCGACCTGCCGATGCCGACGATCGCCGTCTGCGTGGGCAACGTCGTCGGGGCGGGGGTCGAGCTGGTGGCCGCCTGTGACCTGCGCGTGGCGGGCGACAACCTCAAGCTCGCCTGGGCCGGCGCCAAGCTCGGCGTCCCGGTCGGTCCGGCGCGGCTGGTGCCCCTGGTCGGCCTGGCCCGGGCCAAGGAGCTGATCTACAGCGGCCGCGTGGTCGGCGCCGAGGAGGCGGCCCGGATCGGCCTCGCCGAGCGGGTCGTGCCCGAGGCCGACGCCGAGGCCGCGGCGGCCGAGCTGGCGAGCGTCCTGGCCACCCGCCCGGCCGAGGGCCTGCGGCGTCTGAAGCGGATGTTCCGCGACGACGAGGACCTCGCCGGCCGCACCGCCCGCGAGAACGTCACCCTGCTCGACTGGCAGCGCTACGGCCAGGGGCTGCCGCAGGGCGGAGCGCCGCTGCGGGACTGAGGGGGGCGGTCGGCGGGCCGGTGCTGCCTCGCCGGTGCGACCTGCGGGTGACCTGCCTGGGTGAGGGCCGCGGCTGGCCGGTCGCGGTCACCGCTGCTGGTCGGTGGGATCGTCGGCAGCGCCGCCGGCGAGCCGCGCCGCCTTCGCGGAGGGGCAGTAAGGGGAGAGGGGGCGGGGCCGGCGCGCCCGGTGTGACGTTTCGGTCGGCGGGCGTCCGGAAGGTGACGGTGGGCGGCGGAGCGCACGGCCCTCCCGGCCCGATGCCACGTTCCGGTCACCGGCAGACCGGAACGTCACATCCGGCGGCCGCCGCACCCAAATCCCTACGGCCGAATCGCCTGCACCGTCCGCCCGACCGGCAGGAAACCCAGCCGCCGGTACCAGGCCGCCGGGCGATCGGCGGGGTCGGCGAGCAGGCCGACGCGGCCGACGTCGCGGGCCACGGCCAGCTCGGCGACCGCGGCGAGCAGGGCGGTGCCGACGCCGCGGCCGCGGTGGCCGGCGGCGGTCACCAGGTCGTCGACCTCGACGTGGAGGCTGGCCAGGTGGACGACCACCCCGCCGAGCGGCTGGCCGTCGGCGTCGCGGGCCAGCAGGTGGGTGACGTGGCGGGCGGGGGCCAGGCTCCACTGGGCCGTGACCTGGCGCCGCTCCTCCTCGTCGCCGTCGCCGGCCGCCGTCGCGCGGACCGGGATCGCCGCCTCGGCCGGCTCGGCGGCGACCGTCACCGCGGGCTCGGCCGCCGGCGCCACGGCCGTCCGCTCCCGCAGTTCGACCGGGTCGACGGTCAGGACCTCCAGCGACAGCGGCACCAGGTCGGCCGCCACCAGCGCCTCCTGCATCCGCTCGGCGTCGGCCAGCGAGCGCAGGTCGACCGCCCGGTGGGCCAGCCCCGCCGCCCGGTGCGCGGCGTCGATCCCCGCCACCACCTCGTCCGCCGCCAGGTCGCCCGCTCGCGGAACCACCTGCGCGCGGTTGACCGCCCACACCCTGGGAACCGCCGGGGTGGTCAGCATCCAGCCCCACGGCGTCCGCTCCGCCGCGGCCGCCCGCTGGCGGACCGCCCCCGCACCGTGGCCGACGATCAGCTGGCACCACCACTGGTCGCTGCGCTGACCGCCCGGACGCATCGCCGGCACGTTAGAGCCCGCCGCCGCCACCCGCTAGCGTCGGTCCATGGACATCGCCATCGCGGGAGCTCACGGCCAGATCGCCCGTCGCCTCACCCGGCTGCTCGTCGCGCGCGGCGACAGCGTCCGCGGGCTGATCCGCAACCCCGACCACGCCGCCGACGTCCGCGCCGACGGGGCCGACCCGACCCTCTGCGACCTGGAGTCCGCCGCCGTCCACGAGGTCGCGCTGGCGATCGAGGGCGCCGACAGCGTGGTCTTCGCCGCCGGCGCCGGGCCCGGCAGCGGCGCCGAGCGCAAGGCCACCATGGACCGCGACGGCGCGCTGCTGCTGCTCGAGGCGGCGATCTCGGCCCGCGTTCCCGGCTACGTGATCGTCAGCTCGATGGGGACCGAGGACCCGCCCCAGGACGACGACGTCTTCAGCGTCTACCTGCGGGCCAAGGCCGCCGCCGACCGCGCCGTCATGGACAGCGACCGGCAGTGGACCGTGCTCCGCCCCGGCGTCCTGACCGACGACCCCGGCAGCGGCCGCGTCCGCCTGGCCCGGCGCGTGCCCCGCGGCCCCGTCTCGCGCGACGACGTCGCCGCGGTCCTGGCCGCCGTCCTCCACGACCACCGCACCGGCGGCCGGATCCTGTCGCTGGTCGCGGGCGAGGACCCGATCGACCAGGCGCTCGAGGCCGCCCTGACCGCCGACCCCCGCGACGACTAGGCCGCGGGCTTGCGCTCGCGCTGCTGGGTCAGCAGCCAGGCGGCCACGACGCCGCCGATCGCCCCGAACAGGTGCGCCTGCCACGAGACCCCCGGCCGCGGGATCAGGCTGAACAGGAACGAGCCGCCCCAGACCACCGCCACGACCACGCCGACGGCGATCTCCAGCAGCCGGCGGCTGAAGATCCCGCGCGCCAGCAGGTAGGTGGCGTAGCCCAGCACGACCCCGCTGGCGCCGACGGTCAGCGAGTTCGACGGCGCGGTCAGCCAGGTCCCGATCCCCGCCACCAGGCCCACGATCACCGTCACCAGCACCACCCGCATCGCTCCGCTCAGCGCGATCACCGCGCCGAGGATCAGGAACGGGATGGTGTTGCCGATCAGGTGGCCGAAGCTGCCGTGGAGGAAGGGGCTGAAGAGGATCCCGTCGAGCCCGTCGACCGCCCGCGGCCGGATCCCGTACTCGTCCAGCCGGTGGTCGGCGATCGTGTCGATGATCTCGACGACCCACATCAGGGCCGCCATCGCCCCGACGACGTAGAGGCCGGTGGTCCGCTCGTCGCGGGCGGAGGTGCCCTTGGCGTCGGGCCGGCCCGTCAGGTCGCTGCTCATGCCCGCAACGATCGCGCATCGAGCGGCGGGGCGCCAACCGCCACCCGCTTCAGCGGCCGACCGTGGTGGTCACGATCTCCGCCATCACCTCGCGCAGGTCGCGGTTGGTGTCGTAGATCAGCACCTGGCGGTCGGCTCCGGTGCCGCGCTCGATGATGTCGGCGACGCAGTCGAACGCGTCCTCCGACCCGAGCTGCTGGGCGTGCTCGCGAAGCCGGTCGAGCAGCCGCCGCGCCAGCTCGCGGGTCGCCACCCGGTCGCTCGACGGCAGGTCGACCAGCTCGCCCTCCAGACCGTGGATCGCGGCCAGGTACTTGTTCTCGTCGAGCACCTGCCACGGGTAGTCGCCGAGCGCCGTGCCCTCGTCGTGGTGGGCGGCCAGCTCGTGGACCATCGCCTGGATCAGCGCGGCCAGCGCCAGCGTGTGGTCGACCCGGGTCTGACCGTCGCAGACCCGCACCTCCACGGTACCGAACTTCGGCTGCGGGCGGACGTCGTGCCAGACGTAGGTCGGGTCGCTCATCACCCCCGACCGCATCATGAACTCGACCTCGCGCTCGTAGCGGTCCCAGCTGCCGTAGGCGATCGGCACCCCGATCCGCGGGAAGGCGCGGAAGATCGGCGTCCGCGTCGACGCCAGCCCGGTCCGGTCCCCGCGCCAGAAGGGCGAGTTCGCGCTCAGCGCCAGCAGGATCGGCAGGTGGACCCGCATCCCGTCGGCGACGTGGATCGCCTGGTCCGGGTCGTCGATCCCGACGTGCACGTGGAGCCCGAACAGCAGCTCCTGGCGGGCGACGAAGCGCAGCTCGCGGACGAGGTCGCGATAGCGGTCGCGGGCGGCGATCCGCTGGTCCTCCCAGAGCGCGAACGGATGGGTGCCGGCCGAGCCGATCGTCAGTCCGTTCTCGGCGGCGCGGGCGGCGACGTGCGACCGCAGCGACCGCAGCTGCTCGCCGGCCTCCGCGGTGTTACGGGTCGGGTCGGTGGCGATCTCCAGCACCGATTCCATCAGCTCCGGCTTGACTTCGCCGACCGGCGCTTCGCCGAGCAGCGATTCGACGGCGGAGACCAGGCCGTAGCCCTCGGGATCGACGATCATCAGCTCCTCCTCGATCCCGATCGAGAAGGGCGTGCGCCCGGGGGCCGCGCGGAAGGCGTGCTCCATGAGGCCGAAGGCTAGAGGGAGCAGTGGCGGCGACGCGACGGACGGCCTCAGCGGCGGTACTCCGGGTTCTCCCAGTCGAACCGCTCGCCGGCGTCCCAGGCGCTCCGCTGGTTGCCGTGGGCCGGGATCCCGCCGGCGTCCTTCAGCAGCCGCGCCAGGTGCAGCAGGTTCCAGGTCATGAAGGTGGTGTTGCGGTTCGTGAAGTCGTTCTCCGGCCCGCCCGAGCCCGGATCCAGGTAGCTGGGACCGGGGCCGGCGGGGCCGATCCAGCCGGCGTCGGCCTGCGGCGGGATCGTGAAGCCGACGTGCTGGAGCGAGTAGAGGACGTTCTGCGCGCAGTGCTTGATCCCGTCCTCGTTGCCGGTGATCAGGCAGCCGCCGACCTTGCCGTAGGTGGCGTACTGCCCTGCGGCGTTGAGCAGGTGCGAGCAGGAGTAGAGCCGTTCGATCGCCCGCTTCATCACCGAGCTGTTGTCGCCCAGCCAGATCGGCCCGGCCAGCACCAGCACGTCGGCTGCCTCGACCTGGGCGTAGATCTGCGGCCACTCGTCGGTCGCCCAGCCGTGCTCGGTCATGTCGGGCCAGACGCCGGTGGCGACGTCGCGGTCGATCAGCCGCACGACCTCGGTGGTCACCCCGTGGGCGTCCATGATCCGGCGGCTGGCGTCGATCAGGCCCTGGGTGTGGGAGGGCTCGGGCGAGCGCTTGAGCGTGCAGTTGAGGAACAGCGCGCGCAGGTCGGAGAGGTCGGGGAGGGCGGTCATGACGCGACCGTACCCTCCCCGGCCCGCGCCGGATCAGACCGTCAGCGCACGATGCGACGCGCGCTTGGCCTTCTTCTTCTTGGCCGCCTTCTGGCCGACGCCGCGGTCGCGCGGCTTCTGGCCCTTGCGGAGCCCGTACTTGCGGTCGAGCTTCCTCCGCAGCCGCGAGTCCTTGGCCGCGTAGGGCCGCAGGCCGCCGGCTCCGGCGCGGACGTTGCCGACCCGCACGATCGCCACGATCGGCCGGTAGTTGAGCGCGAACGTGTGGGCACCGACGTGGCTCGGCGAGTCGGTGTTGCCCTCGACGGTCATGATCTGCCCCTGCGGCCCGCGCCCGCGGACCAGGCCGACGTGCTGGACCCGGCGGCCGCTGCCGCCCCAGTAGAAGAGGATCATGTCGCCGCGGCGGGCCTGGTCCTTGGGGATCACCGAGAGGCCGTTGGCCCCGGTCAGGGCGTCGGTGTAGATGTTCTCCGTGTAGGCCATCCGGGCCCGGTTGAGGGCGAAGCCGCCCTGGTTGAGCGCGGTGTAGGCGAAGATCCCGCACCAGGCGACGCAGCAGTTGAAGCCGAAGGTGCGGTTCCAGCCCGGCTGCTCGCCGCCGCACTGGCGGGTGCCGATCTTGCTCTCCGCCCACGCGACGGCCCGCTCGGCCGCCTGGGTCCGCGCGTCGCCCGACGGCGGCGGCGGAGGCGGGGGAGGCGGCGGCGGGGTTCCGCCGGCCCCGGGCGGGCTGCCCTTCGCGCCGTTGCAGTCGGGCACGCCGGCGAAGCTGCCGTCGTTGTCGCCGCCGCTGGCGCTGACGCCGTTGACCCAGCCCCACTTGTTGTTGTCGGCGAGCGTGAACGCCCACCACGTGTTCCAGTACGGGCCGGAGCTCTCGCGGCGACCGCGCTGCTGGCAGATCACCCAGTTGGCGCCCTTGTGCAGGTAGCCGATCCGGCTGCCGGCCGGGTTGAGGACGGGCGATCCGCCGGTCTGGCCGTTGCCGGCCACCCACCACTGGCAGCTGAACTTGCCGCCGGCGATCGGGGAGCAGGGGATCTGGGCCGGCGCGGCGCTCGCCCGCGGGACGACGGCGAGCGCGGTGGCGACGGCGAGGACGAGCGCGAGCAGGACGATCCTCACGCTCGGACGGAGCGCGGCGTTCGGGCCGCGGGCCTGGATCTCAGGCATCGGTGGTTCCTCCTGGTGGGGGGATGGGGATGGGACGGGGGAAGACGGTCAGCAGGAGCGGTAGACGGCGGCGTCGGCGACCCGCTGGCGGGCCTCGGCGCGGCGCAGCGCGCGACGGCCCGCGCGGCCGTGGCGGTGACGGGCCCGGCGGACCGCGGCGCGGGCGCGGCGGGCGGCCGAGCGCCGCTGCGGACAGCTGCGCGGCGGGCGGCCCTGGGGCGGCTCGGGCGCGTTCTGGGCCGCCCGCACCCAGTCGATCACCGGGCCGGTCAGGGGGGTCAGGACGCTGGTGTTCGTCTGCGAGCACTGGTCGGCGCCGACCCCGCCGGAGACGACCGCGACCTGGGTCAGCAGCCCCAGCGACGGGGTCCAGGCGAAGACCGGGGCGCCGCTGTCGCCGGAGCAGGCGTTGCCGGTCTCGGCCCGCTCGATGCCGGGGATCGGCGACGGCACCGCGCAGCTCTGGAAGGCCGAGCGGCGGCCGTCGACCGCGACGTCGGCCGGGCAGCCGGCGCCGGCCAGCGCGGCCCGCTTCAGCAGCTTGCTGGCGTGCAGCTCGGGGGCGCTGCCGTCGGGACCGGGCGGCGGCGAGAGGGTGGCGCCGAAGCCGCTCAAGAGCAGCCGGGCGCCAGGCGCGACCAGGGCCGGGATCTGGTCGGAGGGGGCGATCGCGGCCAGCGGCTGGGCGCTGGTCCGGTCGAGGGTCAGGATCGCCACGTCGGCCCGCCCGTTGGCGTCGGCGGGGCCGAACTGGACGCCGATCCCGCGCCGCTGCTGGAGGCGGCGGCTGCGGTTGGGGTTGCCGATCACGACGCTGGTCCGGCGGGCGACCTCGGCCGGCTCCGCCTGGTCCTCCTCGAAGCAGTGGGCGGCGGTCAGGATCAGCCGCGGGGTCAGCAGCGCGCCGCTGCAGACCTGCTCGCCGGTCGAGAGCTTGGCGGTGGCGGGGGCGAAGCCGCGCGGAGCGACCTCGCCGCCGACGATCGCGTGGGCGGCGGAGGGGCCGACGAGCGCGAGCAGGGTCGCGGCGGCGAGAAGGGGCGTGCGGGGGCGCATGGTGGTGGGGGTGCGGTCACGGCCGGCGCGGGCCGACCGCGACCGCGGGTGGGGAATCAGCGGCGGCGGGCCTTGGCCTTCGTGGCCGACCACCAGAGGGTGCGCTTGCCCGACTGGCAGGACACGGCCCGCAGGGCCTTGCCGTGGCGGGTCGGGTCGACCGTGCAGAGCCAGCTGTCCTTGCCGGCCCTCACGACCAGGTCGGAGGCGGCCGCCTTCGCCTGGCGGATCGCGCCCTGGCGGTCGAGCCGGGCGGCGGCCTTGCGGGCCTGGGCGCACTTCTGGCCCGACCCGTTGACCGCCAGCCGCAGCCGGCCGCTGCGGGTCGTCCGGCAGCGGGTCGCCGTCGCGGCGCCCTTGAGCTGGGCGGCGGCGTAGGGCTTGTAGCGGCCACCGGCGAGCACCGAGGCGACGCCGGGGATGTTCACCACCGAGCCGTAGCGGCGGATCCCGTAGTTGAGCCCGGCGAAGATGTTCGCCGCCGGGTCCTTGATCGCGTTCGGCAGGTTGGTCGACCGGCGCCACTGGAAGGTCGACGGGATCACCTGCATCAGCCCCTGGGACGGCTGGCCCTTCTGGGCGTTGGAGTCCCAGTTGTTGATCGCGTTCGGATTCCCGCCGGACTCGTGGCGGATGATGATGAAGACGTTGTTCACCATCGCGTCGGACTGCGGCTGGCCGAGCATCCCGAGCACGCAGCGGACGACCGGGGCCCAGCGGGTGACGCTGTCGCCGGCGCCGGGAGCGCTGCCGCAGGTCGACGGCTGCGGCGGCGGGGGCGGGGTGCCGGGACCGGGCGGCGAGCCGCCGCCGGGCGCGTTGCCCTTCGAGCCGTTGCAGTTGGGGACGCCGCCGAAGACGCCGTCGTTGTCGCCGCCCTTGGCCCAGACGGCGTTCACCCAGCCCCACTTCTGGTTGTTGGCCTGGGTGAAGGCCCACCACTTGTTGTAGTAGGCGCCGGAGCGCTCGGAGCGACCGGCCTGCTGGCAGATCACCCAGTTGGTGCCCTCGTTGAGGTAGCCGATCCGCTCGCCGGCGGGGTTGAGGACCGGCGCGCCGGCGGTGATGCCGTTGCCGGCGGGGTAGAACTGGCAGTTGAACTTGCCACCCGAGGGCGAGCAGGGAATCGCGGCGGCGGCCGACGCCGAGCCGGCGGCGACGCCCGACGCGAGCGCGGCGAGCGCCAGCGCGAGCAGGGCCCGGAGCGAGCGCGCCCGCGGGCGACCGACCGGCGGGGCGCCGGCGGCGGGAACGTGGGACATGGGGGTCTCCTGGTGGGGGGACGGGAGGCCGGAGCGCGCCGCCCCACGCCGGGGCGGCGGGCCGGTCGGCCGGGGCGAGGGGACGCTCGCCACCGTCCGCGACGATAGACCCGCGGGACCGCCGGATGGTGCTCGATTTCGCGAACGGTCCAGGCTCAGTCCTTGAACGGGTCGACCGTGTCCGCCGGCGCCATCGCGACCCCGATCGGCGTCAGCCGGTGGAGGACCTCGATCGTGTCGGCGTGGGCGGCCAGCACGTGGTCGAGTCGCTTGTAGGCCGCCGGGGCCTCGTCGGCCGCGCCGCCGCGCAGCTCGATCCCGCCACCCGACAGCTCGGCCTGGACCGCGGCGAAGTCGATCGCCCCGGTCTTCACCCGTCCGCGCCGCTTGACCATCCGGCCGTCCGGGTGGTCGCGGCAGAGCGTGAAGCGGTCGTTCTGGGTCAGCCCGGCCCGCTCGCGCGCGTCGCGGAACTGGCCGATCGAGACCCAGAACGGGCAGTCCCGCGACGAGCACTCCATCCGGTTGGCCATCCGGCCGGCGGCCTGGGTCCGCGACATCACCCGTCCCGCCCCGTGGACGGTCGAGGCCAGCAGCTGGTCGGTCGCCGCGCCCTCGCGGCCGCGGAGGATCACCGACGGCTCGCCCATCGTGGCGCCGACGAACCCCTCCTGGCCCGGGAACGCCGGGGTGCAGCCCTTGCGGACGACCCAGGCGTCGACGCCGTGGTGGCGCTCGCGCCAGGCGTAGTTGTGGTGGTTGTGGACCTCGTGGGTGCTGCGGGCGCCGAGGATCTCCAGGACCTTGTCGACGACGACGTCGCGGCCGGCGTAGGCGTAGGCACCGGCCAGCTCCATCGCGGCGATGTAGGCCTGGCCGATCTCGGAGTCGACGGCGAAGAGGGTCGGCGGCGCGTCCATCTCCCCGTCCGGCGAGCGGTCCTTGAAGGAGCCGCCGGCCGCCATCGACAGGAAGCCGGAGGCCGTCTTGTGCCCGAACCCGCGCGAGCCGAAGTGGACCCCGACCCAGGCGAACCCGTCGTCGCCCGCGAACAGGTCGACGTAGTGGTTGCCGGCGCCGACGGTGCCGAGCTGGTTGCGGGCCGACTGCACGAGCGACCGCTGCGGCCGGAAATCTGCCTGCGCGATCTGGTCGAGCACCGGGTGGTCGACCGGCTCGTCGTTCTTGCGGCCCATCCCGAAGGAGATCCGCGCGAAGACCTCGTCCATGATCTTGGGCAGGATCGGCAGCAGGTCGTCGGTCCGCACGTCGGTCCGGACGGCCTTGTTGCCGCAGCCGATGTCGTAGCCGACGCCGGAGGGCGAGATGTGGTCGGGGTAGGCGATCGCGCCGCCGATCGGCTGCGAGTAGCCGACGTGGCCGTCGGCGCACAGCACCCCGGCGATCGCGTCGCCGGCCTGCGCGCACCGCTCGAGCTGGCGCACGGCCCGCTCGTCGACGTCGCCACGGACGGTGATCGGGATCTCGATCATGGGCCGAGCATGGCGGGCGCCGGTGGCCGGCGCGACGGGCGATCGGGAGCGGCGGGGCGGTTCGAGCCCGCCCCGGCCGGTTGTACTATGACGCTCTGCATAGTACGGTCCGCGCCACGTCGACCGTCATCGGGGCGGTCGCCGATCCGAGGAGCATCGCGATGCCGATCATGGACCTCACCTACCCGCAGGGCGCGCTCGACGACGACGCGCGAGCGCGGCTCGCCGACGAGCTGACGACGATCCTGCTGCGGGCCGAGCGGGCGCCCGACAGCGAGTTCTTCCGCAACGTCACCTGGCTCTACGTCCACGAGCTGCCGGCCGAGCACGTGATCGCGGCCGGTCGACCGGTGGCGGCGCCGACCTTCCGGCTGCTGGTGACGACGCCCGAGGGCGCGCTCTCCGACCGCCGGCGCCAGGAGCTGGTGGCCGAGGCGACGACCGCGATCCGCGAGGCGGCCGGGATCCCCGAGGCCGAGGCGCTGCGGGTCTGGGTCCTCTGCCGCGAGATCGCCGAGGGCAGCTGGGGCGCCGGCGGCCAGGTCGTGGCCTTCCAGGCCCTGCGCGAGGCGGCCGCCGCCGAGCGCGAGAAGGTGGCGTAGGACGGGGGCGGGGCGGGGGCTGGGGCGCGCCGCCCGGATGTGACGTTCCGGTCGCTGAGGGACCGGAACGTCGCATCGGGGAGAAAGGATTCGAACCCTTCGGGCCCGTTGCCCGAAACCGGGTTGCGATCCGCCGTCGCGCCCTCTAGGTTGATCGAACCATGTTCTCGACCTGGCTCAGCCCCGTGCGCGCCTCCCACGCCTTCGCCGGCGTTGGGCAGCCGCTGCATGCGCGGCCGCGGGACATGAAGGCTCGCGCGAACGGCGAGCACCGGTTCACGATCACGCGTACCGGCAGCTAGCGGGAGGTCATGCAGATGGCTCCCGCGACGTTCGCGGGGGCCACGGCCCAAGTCGACCGGCAACACGCCGAGCGGCGACGGGCAGCATGGACCCGCGACTCAATCATCAACGCGATCCAGGAATGGGTCGCCACATACGACGAGCCGCCCCGGGCGGCCGACTGGAACCCCTCGTCCGCGAAGTGGTCCGGCCAGATGTGGCGCGTCGAGCGCTACCGCGACGGTCGGGCCGACGGGTCGGCGTGGCCGTCGCTGAACGCCGCGAAGCGGCCGTTCGGCGGCTCGCTGGCCGCGGCGATCCGGGCGGCGGGCTTCGAGCCGGCCAAGCCGGGACCGCGGCGCCGGAGCGACGTCGATCCCGCCCAGGCCGACCGGCTGCAGATGCCGCCGGAGGTCCGGGTGCTGCTCGACGCCGCGCTGGCGGAGGCACGCGACGCCGAACGGCGTGCGGGCGCGCTGGAGGACCGGCTGACGCGGGCGCAGGAGCGCGCGCGGACGCTGGCCGACGAGCGCGACGCCGCCCGCCGCCAGGCGAGCGCGCGTCTCGCCCGTGAGCGGATCGCCGAGGACGCGAACGTCCTGCGGGCCGAGCGTGCCGTCCGGCGGACGGCGCGCCAGGCCGAGGCGGCGCGCTCCGACGCGACCGAGGCGCGGACGGCGGCCAAGCGGCTGGCGTCCCGGCTCGAGCGGGCCGAGGCGAGCGTCACGAGCCTGCGCGGCGAGCGGCGCGAGCTGCGCGCACAGCTGGACGAGGCCCGGGCGGAGACGTCCGCGCTCGACGAGCTGCTGCGGGCGGCGCGGGCCGAGGCCGAGCGGGCCTCGCGGACGGCGCGTGCCGTGCGACAGGCGGGGTCGGGCGAGCGTCCGGCCCCGGCGTCGGCGGCCGCGGCGGTCGCGGTCCGGGACGCGCTGGCCGAGGCCGCGCGCGCCCGCCGTGACGCGGCGGCGGCCGAGCGGCGGGCCACCGAGGCCGAGCGCGCCCTGCGCGAGACGGTCGCGGCGGTCCACGGCGAGGCGCGGCGGCTGACGCCGGACGAGCTGTCCCAGCTCCGGACGACCGGTCCGGCGGGGCCGGTCGTCCTGGCCGAGGCGCTGGCCGAGCTGACGACCGCCCGGCGGAACGCGAACCCGCACGCCCTCCGCACCGCGCTGCGCCGGGTCGCCGAGTCGGCGATCACCTGGCGCGAGCGGCTCTGAGCGCCGGGTCCCGGGGCGGTGCGCCGCCCCGGGACCCGACCGACCGGGCCGCGCTCGTCACGCGAAGAAGGCCCGTCGCCCTGGCTGCGGCCCCGAATCCCGGGGACCCGCGGTCCGGCGGCGGGCGCCCTGACCACCCGGACCGGAAGGCCCGGAACCATGACGACCCTCGACCGCTTCCTGCGCGAGGACGCGGGCACGCCGCTCGGCGTCGGAATGCCGAGCGGCCGGCCCCTGCGCCTCGACGGGGAGCGCCACTACGACGCCTGGCTGCGGCTGCTGCGGGCCGACCCCTGCGCCTACTGCGGCGCGCGGACCGGGACGGCGCGGACGATCGACCACGTCGAGCCGCGCTCGCGCTCGACCCGCGGGATCGGCTCCGCCCACGGCTGGATCAACGTCGTCGCCGCCTGCCAGCGCTGCAACGGCGCCAAGGCCGACCGGCCGCTGCTGCTGTTCCTGCTGACGCGGCGGGCGGGCGGGCGGCGGAGGCGGGGACGGACGCGCGGCCGCGAAATCCCGACCTGTTCCCACCCCGGTCGCGTTCGGTGACTGGGGTGGGCAGGACTCGGTCGCTGCATCGACGTTGTTGTCGGGCGGTGCAGTTCGTCGGGGCGGCTCGGGGCGCGGGTGGCGCTGGGTGCGGCGAGCGGTGACCTGCCTGTGCGAAGAGCGGAGGCCTGAACGACCGCCGGCCTCTGCCGGGCGGGGCATGACCACGCGGGCACTTCTACGAAGAGGCCGCGACGCGACCTGTACGACGCCCGCTGGATCGCCTCTGCCTGCGGGTCCAGGAAGCTTCTACGAAGCGGTCGCAGAACGACCTGTACGACGGGGTCTGGGTCGAGTGGTCGCTCGACGAGGTCCTGCTTCTACGAATAGGTCGCAGAACGACCTGTACGACCACGTCGCCGCCGAGAGCCGCTCGGGGTTCTGGCTGCTTCTACGAAGAGGCCGCAGAACGACCTGTACGACCAGCCGCATGCAGCCGACCGCGCCGTGGTCGCGGACGGGGCTTCTACGAAGAGGCCGCAGAACGACCTGTACGACCGCGGTCCATCGCCTGGGCGAGGTACCGGCGGGCCTGTCGCTTCTGCGAAGAGGCCGCAGAACGACCTGTACGACCACGCCTGGACCCGGACACCGAGGTCAGGGTCTTCGTGCTTCTACGAAGAGGCCGCAGAACGACCTGTACGACGTGGCCGAGGCCGCGGTGGCATCCGTCGCGCGCATCAGGCTTCTACGAAGAGGCCGCAGAACGACCTGTACGACGCCGCACCCAGTCGGCGCGAGCGCCGCGGGACTCCTGCGAGCTTCTACGAAGAGGCCGCAGAACGACCTGTACGACCGTCCAGGCGACGCGATACTGGCGCACCTCGCCGCGGCTTCTACGAAGAGGCCGCAGAACGACCTGTACGACGTAGTCGATCTCGCGCAGCAACGAGCTGGTCAAGCCCTTGCTTCTACGAAGAGGCCGCAGAACGACCTGTACGACGACGTGGTCGTCCTGATCGGACCCGTCGTACTGCTCCCGGCTTCTACGAAGAGGCCGCAGAACGACCTGTACGACCCAGCTCGCGGTCGGCGTAGATCTCGGGCTTGGCGTAGCTTCTACGAAGAGGCCGCAGAACGACCTGTACGACGACGCGCAGCCCGCCTCCGGCGATGCTCCGAGAGAGCTTCTACGAAGAGGCCGCAGAACGACCTGTACGACGGAGCTGGCGCTCCAAGAACGCCATCGCGCCGGTCGTGCTTCTACGAAGAGGCCGCAGAACGACCTGTACGACTCCATCGCCTCATCCAGCACCAGCAGGTCGCACGAGCTTCTACGAAGAGGCCGCAGAACGACCTGTACGACTTCGACGGCGCGTGGTCCGGAGGCTCGGGCAGCGCTCGGCTTCTACGAAGAGGCCGCAGAACGACCTGTACGACGACGATCCCGGTCTCGTAGCAGTCGGCCAGCGTCTTGGAGCTTCTACGAAGAGGCCGCAGAACGACCTGTACGACTCGAGGGTGTCGATCACGACGCCGACCGCCTCAGGCTTCTACGAAGAGGCCGCAGAACGACCTGTACGACCACGGTCGCGATCTCGTCGCCCGAGTCGGGGTCGTAGAAGCTTCTACGAAGAGGCCGCAGAACGACCTGTACGACACGAGGAACATCATGGCTGACGACTACCTCATCATCGAGCTTCTACGAAGAGGCCGCAGAACGACCTGTACGACGATGCCAGCCATCGCGGCAGACCTCCGTGTCCGTTGATGCTTCTACGAAGAGGCCGCAGAACGACCTGTACGACACCGTCATCACGACGCCATCTCCCGCTCGATGTCGCTTCTACGAAGAGGCCGCAGAACGACCTGTACGACCCGCTCGCCAGCGACGGACGTTGTCCGGCATCTCGCGCTTCTACGAAGAGGCCGCAGAACGACCTGTACGACGGCGGTTCTCGATCCCGGCCTCGTGCTGCTCCTGCGTGCTTCTACGAAGAGGCCGCAGAACGACCTGTACGACCGGTGCGGCTCGTCGGCGGCGCACCAGAACTCGTGCAGGCTTCTACGAAGAGGCCGCAGAACGACCTGTACGACGAACGGGCCGAGATCGACCGTGGCAAGCCGCGGGGAGCTTCTACGAAGAGGCCGCAGAACGACCTGTACGACGTCGCGTGACGCGCAGCGCAAGTTCCAGGCGCTGTCGCTTCTACGAAGAGGCCGCAGAACGACCTGTACGACCCCGAAGTACCCTTCCGTGTAATCAACGTACTGCTCGTAGCTTCTACGAAGAGGCCGCAGAACGACCTGTACGACGGCTCGCAGAATACGGCCTCCATTTGCAGGCGTTTCGGAGGGGAGCGCGAGAGGTGGTCGCGGAGCGGCCCATGCCGGACCATCGGCACCGGTCTCGGAACCGCAGAACCCTTTCGTTGCAGGGAGATCGTCGCGCGAGAGGTCACCGGGAAACGGGCCACCACCTGACCGCTCGCGACGAGGGTCACCAGATCGCCGGTTCGTCCTCGTCGGGGATCTTCGGCGCTCGACCCAGGTGCTCGACCCGTCTGCTGGCACGACCCTGGGGCGGGCCGAGGTCGAAGATCGCCACATGATCCTCGTCCAGGTGCATCACCTTGCGCAAGGCGGCGCGAAGGGCCACCATCTCCTGGCGGGTGAGGTCGCAGACGTAGACCGAGTACTGCAGGCGCTCGCCGTGGTCGACGACGACGTCGTGCACCCGCTTCAGGCGTCGCGGGTGCCGGATGTCGTACGTGACCAGGAACCGGATCCGCTCGGCCATCAGCGCGTCGTCAACGGTCGATAGCCCTCGAGCTGGCCGTCGATCACCGCTGCCAGCTGCCGTGCCTGCAGCTCCATCGCCCGCCGGTAGCTGACGCGGTAGCCGTACAGCGGATGCTCCAGCGTCACCGCGACGCGCCGCTCGTAGGCCGCGATCACCCGCTTGCGGCCCGCATCGGTCAGCGCCACGGCACCCCCGCGCTGGACGAAGTCCCGCGGACGCAGCTCGCCGTTGTTGATCGCCGTCACGACTGTCGAGTCGCCGACCAGAGGCCGGAACTCCTCGGCCAGGTCGAGTGCCAACGACGGACGCCCGTGCCGTGGCCGGTGCAGCAGACCGACCTGCGGATCGAGCCCCGCCGCGAGGCACGCCACCGTCGTGTCCCGGACCAGCAGCGCGTACGCGAACGAGAGCATCGCGTTGACCCGGTCGGTCGGCGGCCGGCGGTTGCGGCCCTCGAAGCGGAACTCGTCGCCGTGGCGCTTCAGGAGCGAGGGGAAGCCGTCGAAGTAGATCCGCGCTCCGGTGCCTTCGAGGCCCAGCAAGGACGCCGGATCGCTCTCGGCCTCGGCGGTCCGCGCCAGGTCCGTCAGCTGCGACGCCGCGTCGCGCTGGGTCTCCCCACCCAGGCGACGCAGGAGCGTGCGCTGGTTTCGGAGCTTGCCGGCGATCATCGCGGCGGCGACCGCGCCGCGGGCAGGGTCGAGGGCGAGCATCGTCTGCGCCATCCGTCGCGCCACCCACGACCCGCCGTGGGCGATCGCGTAGCCACTGAGCCACCCGCCGGAGGTGAACCACAGGATCGGCGTGTCCTGCTCCAAGCAGGCGCGGACGGCTCCGCTGCTGATCGTGACGTTGCCGAAGACCGCCACGTGCGCGACGTCCAGGAGCCGGCGACTGGCGACCTTCTCGCCCTGGTGCTCGAGTTCCAGCCGGCCGCCCTTCTGCCGCACGAAGGCCCCTGGCGTCATCACGTACAGCGGCGAGCGTGGGTCGTCGCGGGCCACGAGCCTGCGCGGCTTCTCGGCCGTCCGGTCACGCAGCAGGTTGACCTCGTCCGGCAGACAGACGCCGACCAGCGAACAGCGCGGACACTTGGGGCTGTCGACGAGCGGCGGTGGAGGCCCGGTACGAGCGGCATTGGTGCGAACCTCCGCCACCAGGCCGGCGATCCACGCCTCTGCGTCGTCGGCGATCGGCACGTCGTGCCGTGACCGGGTCTCGGCGAAGAAGACCTCCGCGTGCGGCACGACATGGCCCTGCTCACGCAGCAGCAGCGCCTGGGCGGTCAGCTGGGCGCGCTCGGGCTCCCAGACGACAGGTCCTCCTCGGCGGGGGCGGCCGCGCTTCGTCTCGATCGAATCGCCTGCCCGTCGCGGAAGTCGACGCGATCGAGCTTGGCGGTCACGCCCAAGCGGGACGAGCTGATCGGGAGCGCGGTGACCGAACGGGGCCGGTGGGCGTTCGCGTCATCGACGTGCTCGGAGTCGTCGGCAGCGTCGCCTTCCGGAGGATCACCGGACGGTGGCTCAGGCGTGCCACCTCGCTCCTCGTCGACCCGGCGGTGCACGTCCCGGCCCTCGACCGTCTCCAGGTTGTCGACGAAGGCCTTCGCCTCCCACTCCAACCACGCCAGCCGCGGGCAGTAGACATGCTCGTTGAGGATCCGGGCGGGAACGAGCGCGTCGTCCGGCGGCGGCTCGTGCCCGCCGGCCAGCGTCACGCGACCCGTTCCCCCCAGCGGAACACCCCGATCATCGAGTTGATCGGGACCGACGACGCGCGATGGACCCCGGTGATGCCACGTGCGGCAAGCCAGCGGGGATCGGGGGAGGCGACGTGGATCGCGGCGACATCGAGCAGCCGGGCCAGTTCGCGTGCGCCGACCGGGAACGACCACGTGGGCCACGAGAGCGTCGGCTCACCGCTGACCAGGTCCGTGAACAACGGCCCGCCGACGATCCGCTGCGTGCCTCGCCGGACGCCGACCGGATGCAGCGCCAGGATCCCCAGCCACAGCAGGCGGTAGAGCAGGACCGAATGACTGCCGACATCGGAGGGCTTGCGGCCGGTGGTGCCGCCGAAGGTCTGGACCTCGGGCACCAGGCCGAGCCCGCGTCCCGACTTGCCGTTGCGCCAGACCGGACCCTCGGTCAGCTCCCGTGCCAGATCGGGCACCTTCAGCGGCAGCTTCTCCGCGATCCCCGACAGGTCGGCCTTGACGCCACGCAGCAGTCGGCTGCGGCTGGGGACCCCGCCGTCGTCGAGCACGGCGTCGGTGACGAGCGCGCGCAGCAGCCGTTGCTCACCGATCAGGCGCGGGTCGCCGGTCGCCTTCGCCGCGGCGTCCTGCTCGTCCACCCGGCGCCGCAGATTCCGCAGCGTCTGCGCGGGGTCGGACGTCGCGGCCAACATCGGCTTGATCGCCTGCCCGACCTTCTGGCCTGGCCAGATCCGGTCGAGCTGCGGCCACGGCGCGTCGACGATCGCCTGCGCGGCGCGTTCGGCCGTGGCCTCGGAGCGGATCTCCAAGACCTCTCCGCCGAGATCGCGGCGCCAGAGGGCCTGCGCGTCGAGGCCGGCGTCGCTGATCGCGGTCAGCAACCCGACGGTCGCGATCGGCATGTACGGCGCCTGCGGCCGCATCCAGGGCAGATCGAAGGCCATCTCAGCGCCCCTCCGCCGAAACGGTCCGGTCGGCGAGAACCAGCAGCGATTGCAGGTAGGCGAGCGACCATGGGCCATGGCGGGCCGTCAGCCGCTCGAACCGGCGGAGCGATTCGCCGTCGCCCCAGGCCTCGGTGTCCGAGCCGGTGGCGGTGCCGGCGACGCCGGCGGCATCGACGTGGAACGAGCGGGCGGGCGCGCCGGGACCGGGGACGGGGGGCAGCGGGTGCGCCGCGCCGTGGTGGCCGTCGACGAGGCCACGCACCAGGTCGATGTCGATACCGCGTTCCGGCTCGTCGAGCAGGCCGCCGATCCGGTCGTGGGCGAGGGCGTCGTCGAGGATCGCCGTCGACGCCTGTTCGTGCCGCCATCCCGACGGCAAGCCCGATCCCAGCCGGGCGGTGCGGTCGGCGCGGCGGTCGTCGGTCCCGAAGACGCTCTTCGCGATCGGGCTCGCCAGCGGGGGCGCGACGCCACCGCGGAAGAACGCCTGCATCCGCGGATCGGCCTTGCCGTGGTCGTGGACGCGTGCGGCCAGCACCAGCGACCGGACGAGGACCTCGGAGAGCCCGGCGGCCCGGGCGAACCACGCCGTCCGGTCGGCCACCGCGTGCGCGTGTGCTTCGAGCGTCGGTGGGTCCTCTCCCCAGGGGCGCACCCGGTCGTGGGCGGTGGCGGTCGGCAGCAGCACCCAGCCGCCGGTCGCCATCGGCGGGTCCTCGCCGGGCAGCAGCGCGCCGTCGGCGGAGCCGTCGCGAGATCCGATGTCGTCTTCGGTGAGGGCGTCGCCGGCGAACTCGTCGAGCTCGGGCTCTTCGTCCCGGTCCTCCACATCGCCGAGAAACAGGGCCGCGTCGTCGGGGACCGTCGGCATGCCGAGGAACAGCCCGGCGGGATCGTCGACGGGGTCGGTCAGCTCGGGCGGCAGGTTCGGGGTGATCCGGCGCAGCTCGACCTCGGTCGGGGCGAGGCCCGAGGCGGTGAGGGGCACCCCACCGGCGAGCCGGGTGTCGTCGGTCGCCGCGAGGACCGGATGGTCACTGAGCTCGGAGAACAAGTCGCGGAACACCGCGAGCCGGCCGGCGCCGGTCTTCGCGTTGTCGAGCCGCCGTTCGAAGGCCGCGACCCGCCGCAGGATGCGCCGCACGCGCTGCGCCCGCGGACCGGCGAGCGGGATCGCGTCCTCGTACGCGGCATCGAGCGCCCCCGCCGTGAGACGCAACGGATGCGGACGGGCCGGAGGGTCTCCGGGCAGGACGAGCGGCTTGACGTCTCCGGCGACGTCGGTGCCGTGCGGCGACGCGATCGCCAGACCGGCGTCGTCGACCCCGCCGAGCGTCGTCGGCAGGACGAGCAGATCGCCAGGGCGCAGGTCGCGGATCGCCAGGCCGTCGCTGAACCGGCCGTCATCGACCGAGCGGCCGGGCAGCAGCTCGTCGTCGCGCCGGACCAGGAACGGGATGCCGTCGAAACGCTGCTGGGCGTCGTTCGGCGGCGGAGCCGCCGGCGGGGCGCTTCCCTCGACATCGGCCGCACCCTCGATCAGCTGCTCCTGTCGGCTCCTCGGGACCTGCACCTGCCCGGTACGGACGGCCAGCAGCGTGCGCACCGCGGCGATGCTCATGGTCAGCTGCTCGTCGCGGCGCGGGGGAACGAGGCGGAGCAGCGACGCACGGTAGGCGTGGGCTCCGGCGGTGAGATCGTCTTCGGCGAGATCGGCTCGCCAGCAGACGCTGACATCGCTGTCGGGCTCCGACTCGGCGCCGCGCAGGAACGCATCGACGTCTGGGTCGCTCCGCCGATGCGGTCGCGGGCTGGTCTGCGTCAGCAACTCGATCACCTGGTCGCCCAGCTCGGCGGCGTGCGCGCGCTTCGCGACCGGCGGGGGAGGCATCGCGATCAACGAGGCGACCGAGACGTCGATGGCATCCGCCGCCGTGCGAGGGAGCGTCCGCGACAGCCACTCCCAGGCGGCCTCCTCGTCGTCCGCGTAGAGCGGGAAGCCGACGTGGCGGACGATCGTCGCGAGGCCCTCCGCTGGCGTGGTGCCGTCTGCGGCGTGGGCCTCGGGACGGAGGCGCCCGGTCCGGTTCAGGCGACCGAGCCGCTGGGTCAACGCCACCGCCGAGGCCGACTGGGTGACGAGCGCTTCGACGTCGGCGTCGAGGCCGACCTCGAAGGTCTGGGTGGCGACGACGACCAGCGGTCGGGCCGCGACGGCGCCGTCGAGCAGCACCTCCCGTGGCGTGGTCGTGGCCGCGCCGGCGCCATCGATCCGGCGGTCCAGGCTGTGGCGACGATCGGCCGGCCGCTGCGGACCGATCAGGAGCACGGTCTCCGGTCGGCCTTCCGGTTCGACCTTCTCGTATGCCTTGGTGAGCCGGTCGTAGACGTGACGCGCGGTCCGCACGCTGTTGACCACGCAGGCCACCGTCCGTCGGCCGCCGTCGAGGTGCTCGCCGACCGCTGCCGCGAGGGCGGTGACTTGATCGCCGTCGGAGGTGCCGTCCGCCTCGACCAGCTCGGCGTGCTTTGGTGCCTGGAGACGGGTCACCAGCGCCGGGACCGCGCGGTCGTCCTCGGAAAGCTGGATTCGATCGCCGTCGTCGTCGGCGGCGGTGGCCGAGAGACGGATCAGCCGCAGCGATGGGGCGGTGGTGTCGCCGCTCGCCTGGCGTCGGTTGCGGATCGCCTGGACAGTGTCGGCGAACGGCTCGGACAGGTGGGCTTCGTCGAGGCAGATCGTGGTGTCGCAGGCGGCCAGCGCGGCGCCGAGCGGCAGCGAGCGATCACCGAGGCCGTAACCGCGGAAGAGCAGCCGCGAACCGATCTGGGCGACGGTGCTGGTGATCACCTCGGCCTGCATCGGGTGCTGCCCGAGCGACGGGATCGCGACGCCACCGCGCCAGCGGGTGGCGATGAGCGGCTGGCCGCGGAGGGCCTGGTGCTCGGGAGTCAGCGCCGGATCATCGACCGCCGGCGCCGTCGAGTCCGGCGCCTCGTCAACGGCCGCGCCGGTGGCCGTGGCCCAGCCGCCCGCGGGCGGCGTGCCCTTCAGGCGCTCCAGCCGGGCCGCGACGTCGTGGAGCGGGTCGGCGGGGTCGCCGAGGGCGGCGGCCAGCTTCCGGGCCAGCCGCTCGGCCTGGTCGTGGACCTCGTCGACCAGCAGCCGGCGGTCGATCGCCCAGACGATCCGCGCTCCGACCGTTCGCTCGCGCGGCGGCCGGTCGGCCTGGGCGGCGAGCGCCCAGACCAGGGCGTCGACGACCGTCGTCTTGCCGCTGCCGGTGGGCACCGCGATCGTCAGCGGGGCGGGGCCGCCGACGACGCTTGGCGCCTCTTGGGCAAGCCGCTCGGCCAGCTTCCGCTGCCACGGATACGGCGCGTGGCCGCGGACCTCCCGCAGGAACGTGTCGAAGTCGATCATGCGGCTGACTCCTCGACGTCGGCGGCCAGCTGCACGTTCGGCAGGCACAGCCCGACCCCGAAGTGCCGCGCGCGGCCGAGCACCAGCGGCCCGATCACCGGTCGCTCGAAGGTGATGCGCAGATGGCTGCGGGGTCCGTCCAGCGGGCCGCGCCAATCCGGCGGCACCAGCCGGTCGGGCCAGAGCCGATCCGGCGCGCCGCCCAGCGGCGCGTGCTCCAGCACCTCGACGGCGATCGGGTCGGGCAGGCCGACGTGGCTGCAGTCCTTCGCGATCTGACGGAGCAGGCCGCGCGGCCCGGTCGACGTCCGCCGGTGGGCGTGGACGACGGGCAGGACGGTCTCCCAGACCCGGCTGGCCCGTCGGTAGCGCGCGTCGCGCAGGGTCTGGAGCAGCGGCCGATTCGGGTTCGGCGCGCGCAGGAAGACGCGGCCGGCGTTCGGTACGTCGATCCAGCGGCGGCCGGTGACGCCGACGAACTGCATCAGTCCCTGCCTGACCCGTTCGGCCTGCGCGGCGACGTCGGCGACGCGGTCCTCGTGGGGGAGCAGGACCGCGATCCCGCGGACGATCCCGTCGGCGGGGATCCGGTGCTGCTGCTCGACCTCGTCGCGCTTCGAGCGCTTGACGATCGTGCCGACGAACGGCAGCGGCACGATCGCGGCGTGGGGCTCGTCGCCGTGCCCCCGCAGGACCGGTGGAGCCTCGCCGTCGGTGCCGATCGCGGTGTAGGCCCCGAGCAGGGCCTCGCGGAAGGCGCGGGCAAGCAGGAACCCCGCGGCGGCCTTCGGGCGCAGCTGGCTGTGGCGCGGGGGCTTGTCGTTCTCGCGACGGGCGCGTTCGTCTCGTCGCTCCTCGGCTGTCTCCGGTCCGGGGTCGAGCTCCAGCACGAGCATCTCGCCCCACTGCCGCGGGTCGAGGGGCTCCGCAGCCTCGGCGGCGAGCCGGCGCGAGTCGAGCACGTACGGGAGAACGTTGCCCATCGCGATGCCGGGAACGTGCTCGCCGGTGGCGACCGCCTTCTTCCCCGTCGAGCGGCGGGCCTCGTGACGCTGGTCGAAGGCGCGGAGCAGGCCCGGGTTGGGGACGCGGACCTCGGCGTCACCGCGGCCGCTTCCGACGCTGGGCTTCCACTGGTCGCCGACGGAGAGCGTGGCCTCGGAGCCAAGGGCGCGGGCGATCACCGGCGAACGCGAGGTCCCGAGGAACGTCAGCTCGTCGAGCAGGGCGTTGAGCAACCGGCGCTCGTCGTCGTCCAGGTCGAGGTCCGGCCAGTGGATCTCGACGGGACGGTCGCCGATCGCGACCCCGCCCTTGTGGACCTCCGTGCGTTCGCGCGCGAGGTTGCGGGGCGAGAGGCCGCTGGACTTGACCTCGCTGTCGCTGTGGTTGCGCGGCGCCCAGCGCGAAGCGCCGCGGAGCGCGACGACGATGTCGGTGCCGAGCGTCTTCCCGTCGGTGCTGGGCTCGTCGGGGCCGATCACCGCGGGTGCGACGATCACGGGCGGGTCCGCTGCGCAGATCCGTTCGAGCAGTCCACGAGCGGCGTCGGTGTCGGCCCCGGGCGCCTCGTGCGCAGCGGCCAGCAGGGCGCCGATCAGCCGTACCGGGCTCGGCGGCCACTCCGGCGCGCCGAAGCGCGCGTTCGACAGCGCGTGGTAGACGCCGAGCGGGAAGCGGACCTCGATCCGCAGCACGGCTACTGCTCCTTCTTCTTGGCGTCGGCGATCGACCGCTGGACGAGGCCATCGAGGGTCTTGCCGGCCTGGAGCGTGATCTTGCGGTCCTTGATCCCGACTCGCGCGACGGCGTCGTCGAGCAGTCGGCGGGCCTCGACGACGTCGAGGTCGAACGGCTCGGCCTGGCCGCCGGCGCGGGCGATCCGGAACTGCAGGGCGGTGGTGGGGACGAAGGTCGCGCCGGAGCGCAGGTCCCAGCCCTGGTCGTCGCGCAGCAGCAGCCCGTAGAGCGCCAGCAGGGCCAGCAGGACACGGACCTCGGTCTCGTCGTACTGCTCGAACCCGAGGCGGCGCAGGGCCGGGAAGGAGAGGTAGCCGAGGTAACGGGCCTCGGCGATCGAGACGGTCTGCTTCGTGCGGACCGGCGGGATCGAGCTGAGACCCTGGGCCGAGAGCTTCTGCTCGCCCTTGGGCAGATCGCTGGCCTGGCCGAGGTTGAGCGGGTCGCGACGGGCGGCGATCGGCTGCTGGACGAAGGGGGAGTTGAGCGCCTTCTGGCCCTCGCCCTGCTTGGCGTTGTCGACGAGGGCGGCTACGACCTGCGCGTCGCGATCGTCGTCGGGCAGCAGACCGATCAGGCTGGTCGTGAGGCTGCGGGCCAGGCGGATCTGGCCGTGCGGGCCCTTGCGGTGCGAGTCCCAGACGCCGAGCAGCAGGTCGTGCGCGGAGGTCTCCAGCAACGCGTCGAGCTTGCGCGGGTGGGCGAGCGTCAGGTCGTGCCCCTGCTGGGTGTCCTCGAACTTCGTGCCGTCCTCGTTCTCCGACAGCCTGATCCAGGCATCGAACACGCGATGGGGCGCCTCGAGGGTGGTGATCTCGATCGGCGAGAGGTCGTGCCCGGGGTCGACGGTCGTCCGCGCAACCGGCAGTGGGTAGTCGCCGGCGCGGTCCAACTCGGCCAGCGCCTCCTCGATCCGGTTGGCGGCCGAGCCGACGCTGTCGAGCTCGATCACCTGGTGGACCCCGCCGTCGATGCTGCGCGGATGGATCTCCAGATCCCCGTCGTAGCTCGGTGGTTTGACGTTCAGGCCGCCTGCTGGCGCAAGCCGCTGCTCGATCTCGATGCCGGCAGGGCGGTTGGCGGTGGGGGCGGAGGCGAGGCCTTCGCGGAGGGTGGCGAGGAGGTCGGTCATGGTGGCTCGGGTGGAGGTCGTGGTCGGGGTTCGGCCGTGGACGGCCCGCGCTCGCCCGTGAGCGCCTGAGTCGGCATGGGCTGTCCGACTGGCGGAGGAACATACAGTCGTCTCCCAGATATGTCTAGGGATCCTGAAGCGAGGATCGGATCTGCAGTCCCAACTTGAACTAACCTGAATCTGTCGCTGCGGCGCGACACGGGATGGTTCGCAGGCCCCTTGTTGTGGCCTCTCGGTAGAAGCAGGTTCGAGCAGGTCGGGACTGCTCGCGCAGGAATCTGGGCAGGCCTGATGGCCTCTCCGTCGTCGCGCGGTTGCTCGGGGGCGCCGCCCGGCTACGCGGGCGAACCGCTCGCCAACGCGCGTCAGCAGCTCCGGCTTAGGAGGGCGAGCGGCGGTCGACGTCAACACGTCGGTGACCAGCCTGACCTCGGCGGATCGTCGGCGACTGCACGGCTCCCGACGCGGGCGGACAGGCCGCGGCTGGGGGCGGTCCCACGGCTCGGATGCCGGCCGCGTAGCCGTCACGGAAACCGGCTCGGTAAGCCAGCCGGGTTACCGACGGACAGACGGCCGCGCCGGCGAGCGTCACGAAGAGGGCCGCGTGGAGCCTCGGGGTCGTCATCGGCGGATCGCCAGCGTCAGGCGGCCGTGGGCCGTCATCGGGTTAGGGGCATCGCTGGACGTCGGCGGCGACGGCGTCCGCCGTCGCCTTGAGACGTTGGGCGTGCGACGGTAGGAAGACGTCTGGCTGTCCACCCGGCATGCGCCGGTGCGCACGGAACGCGACGGTGGTGGTGCCGCTGAATGCGACCGTCGCGGGGCACCTCCGAGCGGCAGCGACCTGGGCGTCGGTTTCCGCGCGGGTCAGGCCAATCCCCCAGGCAACGGCGCCGGGCCGGGAGAACAAGTGCCCGCCCGTTCGCGGGCTGGCCAGGAGCGCTGCGGACTGCGCGACGGAGAATGCGACCACGACGACAGCCGCCAAGCGCGACCAGCGTCCTGGGTGCTGTGCCGCGAGCCAACCGCCGGTCACCGCCAGCGGCAAGAGGAGCGCTTCGATCGGGGCGAGGACGGTCAGGGAGGTGCCCGTCTTGAGCAGCGACCCGGCGGTCAAGAGCATCCCGACGCTGATCGCCACCGCGACACGCCATTGAGCGTCGTCGCGGGGGCGCCATCCGTTGCGGTAGGCGACGACGACGGCTAGGAGCCCGAGCGCGAGTCCGGCCATGTTCCACAGCACTTGGGCGGCGAGTTCGGCGAGGTAGTGCAGGTCGTGGCGGCCAACCTCGAGTTGGGCCAGAACGGCCTGCTCGATGACGCCGGAGCCGAAGGTCGACAGCGAACCGCCGGCGATCGCCGCGGCGCTCGCGGCGAAGCCGAACAGCCCGCGCTTCCGGTCGGCCAGGAACCAGAGCGTGACCACGGCCGGTAGCGCCATCGGCAGCTTCACGCCGATCGCCGCGGCCAGGAGCGCACCGGCGCACAACGAGCCGGAGCGACGGGCGCCGAGGACGGCGGCGGCGGCAAGCAGCGGCAGCGCTACCGCCTCGACGGAGAAGATTCCCTGTTCATGTACCGACCAGGGCAGCAGCATCCCGAGCGGGGGGAGCACGGCCGCCACCAGGCGGGAACCGCTGATCCGCCAAGCCACCGTCGCCAACATCGCCAAGGAGGCGAGCTGCAGCAGCGCCATCGCCGCGCGGAGCGCGTCGAGCGAATCGACCACCGCCAGTACGCCAGCGCCGATCCCGAACGCCAGCGGCGGCTGAGCTACCACCAGCTGACCGTAGAGGTCGCCTCCATCGAGCAGGGCACGGGCCGTCAGGGCGTAGGTGCCCTCGGAGACGTTCCAGTCTTGGTGCCAGCGCAACGCGAAGACTGCAGCGCTCAGCAGAGCGGCGACGCCGAATCCAACCAGCGGGAAGAGGTGCCCGTGGCGAAAACTCAGAGGCGGCTCCAGGTCGACGTCGGACGATTCCACGCCGGGAATCCTATCGATTGGAAAACATCTATGGATCCATAGATGCCCATCGGAAAGGGCCCCGGCTCGATGAACCGGGGCCCCTCCGAACGGCACCCACCTAGCAGGTGATGGTGCTCCGGATCATGAGGTAGTGCTGATCCGGGTTCTCGCCGGCGAGGTGACCCGCCGCGTAGTGCACGTTGTTGTGCCAGCCCCAGTCCCAGTCGTAGACGAACGCGGCACCGTAGGTGGCGTTCTTCCGCCACGTGTAGGTGCCGTCGTACATCCCGTAGCCGTAGCTGCCGTTCACCCAGCAGACCGTGCCGGGGGCGGGCTCAGCCATGGCGGGGGCGGCGGCCCCGCCGAGCACGCCCAAGGCGGCCGTGACGGTGGCCGCCGCGGCCAGGAGGTGGCGCTTCAGGCGCCCGTTTCGAACCATTACAACTCCTCGTTGTAGGTGGATGGTTGGTACGAGCTGCGCGGGATCGCCGAATGGCTTTCACGCACAACCGAACGAGCTAGTTGCTCGACCGGCGGGCGCTCGCGCGAGCCCGTAGCCGCGTGGCGGAGTGGGGATTTGCGCTCGCCGCACCGGTTGGGGTGCTGAACCGGTTGGCATCGGGCGCACGGGTACACTGGGCCATGCTGTTCCTCCGAGTTTGGTGTGTAGGAGCAGCGGCGTTCCACGGCGCGTCACCGCCGTGATTGGGGTCCCGCCGGCGACGCCGGTGGGACCCTGGATGCCGCTAACCGGACGTTGCTGAGCGGTGCCGGGACGGCGGTCCCCGTTGCCGTGACCGCGGGGGTGCGGCTGGCATGCACGCCTGCGGGGACCGCTGTCCTCGGTGCTGCGCTGGTGCCCTCGTTCCGTCCAGCGCCGTCCCATGCCGCTCGGGAGGAGTGGGCGTCGCGGACGTGGGGCGACCCGGCGCAGCGGCGCGCGGGCCGCGGTCGACGCCGGTCAAGCATGATCCTCCGCCAGCAACGAGGAGGTGGACGCGCGGCGGCGCTGGTAGGGTCGGCGGTGGCGGTCGTAGCGTGGTGCGTGTTGAGCTTCGGCCCGGGCCTGGTAGCGCAACGAACGGCGTTCGCGGACCCGGCGCAGGAGTTGTGGGTCGTCGGGGCCGTTGTGAACGATCACGGACCGAGCGACCCAGTCCCTGCGGCGACGGGGCACGAGGACGAACACGACGTCGTCGCCGACCTCGAGGAACCCGATGCCGCGAAGCTGCCGCTCAGGATCGAGCCACGAGGGCGCCGAAAGCCCGAACTCTCCGAGGCCGGCCAGGTACCGCATTTGCTGTCGGACGCGTTCCAGCCGCGCTCGCAGAGGCGGGGGCACGTCCGCGGCTCGCAGCTCGGGCGCCTCGAAGCGCGCCCACCAGCGCAGGACGTCGGGGTCCTGCAGGACGCGGCGCGCGAACTGCACCGCCGCGTGGGCGGTGATCGATCGCTCGCGCAGCTCGGTGAAGGGCGGCGCGGGCGCGACCG
Source organism: Patulibacter defluvii (assembly GCF_034096925.1). Classification (NCBI taxonomy): domain Bacteria; kingdom Bacillati; phylum Actinomycetota; class Thermoleophilia; order Solirubrobacterales; family Patulibacteraceae; genus Patulibacter; species Patulibacter defluvii. Next base: position 83,838 of record NZ_JAWZSQ010000009.1, on the reverse strand, counting down.
CCTGTGCCGTTGCTGGCTCGGCGTCCCAGAGGGACACCAGGTCGTCGCTGGCGAACTGGCCGAAGGGGTCGTCTGGCAGGAGCATCGGGGCCGGTCGCAGCGGGGCTGGCTGCTGCGATGCCGATGAACCTAAGACGGCTCTGTTTCTGTGCCTAGTCTTCGGTTGGAAGCTTCCAGGGTTGGAAGGTTCTACTGTTGGAAACTCTTGGTGTGAGGCTCAGCCGGCGAGGACGCCGGTGCAGCAGCGCCAGGTGCGCAGGAACGTGGTCAGGAGCCGCCCGAGCTGGCCGGCGGCGGGCGTGATCGATTCGATCACCGCCGCCGCGGTCGGGCGTCGGGCGTCGGCGTGGGAGAGGAAGAGCGCGATGGTGGCGGCGACCAGGACGCGGTGTTGCGGGGCACGGCGCAGCGTCGCGATCTCTTGGTTGGCCCGTTCGATCAGGAACTCGACGCGCTCGGCGACGGCCTGTGGGTCGCCGTAGTGGGCGATCGAACTCCAGCCGCCGCTCTGCTCGTCCTCGTCGTGGTCGATGAGGCCGTCGAGCGCCACCGACAGGCGGCTGACCCAGGTGTAGGCGCCGGCCGCGGCCGCTAGGTCGTCCGCGGTGGTCTCGGGGTCGCCGGCGAGGGCGAGCAGCGCGAGAACCGCGAGTCCGGCACTCGCGCCGGCGGCCGCTTCGGTCCAGGTGGCGTCGGTGTTGGGGTAGTGCTCGCGCCCCCAGCGCGCCAGCTGCGCGTCTCGGCGGGCAGGGTTCGGGTCGTGCTCCAGCTCCAGGGTGCGTAGCTGCGGTGCTTCCAGGCGCAGGATCGGCTGGGCCAAGGCGTGAGCGGGCAGGCCGGCGCAGCTGCGCCGGCAGCCGTCCGCCAGCTGCTCGAGGTAGCCGCCGTCGTCCTGCCACGGATGCGTCTGGTAGTAGTCGCCGAGCGGGTCGCCGACCGCGACGGCGTCGACCAACGAGCGGGTGAGTCCCGGGGTGATCTCGTATCCGTGGAGTGCGGCGCGCTCGCTGGTCAGGTCGATGTAGTTGGCGGCGGTCTGAAACGCGACGGCGGCCCGGATGACATTGGGGTTGCGGCGCCGCGGGAGGATCCAGAACGCGGCGGCGCCGTCGGCGTAGCTGCGCTTGGCGGTGAGGGAGCGCAGCGCGTCGTAGCGCAGCGTCGGATCGGGGATCGCGATCGCGTGCTGGAGCCAACGTTGACGCTCGCGCGCAGCGAGTTGCAGACCGCCGCTGAGGTGCCGGCCGGTGGCGGCGGCGAGCGCGCGCAGCTGCTGCCCAGTGAGCGGGACCGGGTCCCGGTGGGGCGGTGGGCTAGTCGCGGATCGTGAGCGAAGGGCGGGTGCGGGCAACGACGTATCCCGGTACGGCTACGACCGCCAGGGCGACCAGCGTAACGAGCGCGAAGGTGAGCGCCGCGATTCCGGGACGAAGGTGCGTCTGGACTGGGAAGCCCATGATCGATGCGAGTGCGCGGCTGAACAGCAACTGGCCGAGGAGCCCTGCGATCGCGCCGGCGAACGCACCGGTGACGAAGAGCGTTGCGGCTTCGATCGCGAGCGTCGCCCACATCCGGCCCGTCCGGTGGCCGTCGAGCTTCTGGCGGCTGACGCTCGCCCGGCGTTGCCAGAGCAGCGCGGCGGTCGCCGCACCCATCGCGAGCACAGCGGCGATCAGGGTCATGAGCGCGATCTGGCGCAGCCGCTCCAGGCCATCGCGGGCAACCGCGCTCTGCCGTTCGTGGCGCGCCGCAGGGGTCTCGATCCGCAGCGGGGCGCGAGGACCGAGCGTGCGCGCGAGCCGGGCCTGGACCATCGCCGGGTCGGCTCCGGACTCGACCTCCACGAGATAGGCGCCGATCGATGGCGAGTTCCAGAGCGCCGCGGCGTCGTCGGCGTTGAGCACGATCGACCCGCCCGACCAGCCGAAGTTCGTGGTGATCGCCGCGAGCCGCAACGGCCGCGCCCGCGGCGTCGGGAGCACGAACCGATCGCCGACGCGGAGGTGCAGGTGCTCGGCGAGCGCTTCCGAGAGGGTGGCCCAGCCTCCTGCGCGGACGCGAGCGGTCGCGTCGGCGAGGTCGCCGTCGCGGACCTGTCCCGGCGGGATCAGGTAGGGGGCGGTGCGCGGCGGCGCGAGCACGAGGGTGCGGCGCTCGTCGACGTCCAGCAGCGCGGCGCGGTAGAGGCCAACGTGGCGGACGCCCTCGACGGCGGCGATGCGCTGCCGGTACTGGTCGCGGAAGGGGTCGGTGCCGAACAACGATCCCGGCCCGTCGGGGGCGACCCACAGGTCCGTGATGCCGAGCATTTCGGTGCTGACCTCCTCGAGGCCGGCCTGCAGGTTGCTGCGCGCGCCCTGGAGGGCGACTCCGCCGAACACGGCGACCGCGCCGATCGTGGTGATGGCGATCGATCGGCTCGCCCATTCCTGAGCACGCAGCGACGGCAACGCGAGTTCCAACGGCGCGATCAGCCGGGGGGTGTGGCGACTGCACCAGTCCAACAACCACACGGCGCCCGAGAGGACCGCCGGCACGAGCAGCACCAGCGCACCCACCAGCGCGACCAGGGCCAGGACCGCGGCGCCCGGCGCGAGGACGGTGACCGTGACAGAGACGGCCAGCAGCGCGAGGCCCGCCAGGGTCAACCGGTGGCCGGCGAAGCGGCGGCCGGGCCGGGCGGGTTCGGTCGTTGGCGGCTGACCGACCTGAGGGACGCGGGCGAAGATCAAGCGCCAGACGGGGAGCAGGACGCCGCCGATCGCCGCGACGAGGCCGCCCGCGATCGCGATCGCGAAGCTCGGCCAGGTGACGACCCGGATCGACCCGATCGGGAACGCACCTGCGAGGAAGTCGACATCGGCGCCGTAGCCACCACGCGAGATCGCCTCGCCGGCGGCCAAGCCGACGACGATCGCCACGGCAGCCAGCACGAACGCGTCGACGAGCAGGATCCCGAGCACCTGTCGCGGTCGGTAGCCGTCCAGGCGCAGATCGACCGCGAGCGCGCGCCGTGCGCCCATCGAGACGAGCATCGCGCAGATGGCGAACAGGAAACCGATCAGGGCGGAGACGGTGCTGGAGATCGTCGTCGCCTGGCTGGTCGGCGCGACGGCGGTGGCGAAGAGCCGCGCGTCGTAGTCGGCCGGACGAACATCGGCCGTCGTGCCGGCGAGGAGCCGGAGGCGCGTTCGGACGTCGTCGAGGGCGGCAGGTTCTGCCTCGACGAGGATCCGCGTCGCGCGGCCGTCCATCCGGGCGAGCTGTTGGAGGTAGGCGAGCGGCGCGAGCCCGAGAGCGTTGTTGGCCAGCTTCCCGATCTGGTCGGTCCCCACGGTCGCGACCGCCACGGGGTGCGTGGCGCCGGCGATGTGCAGTTGCGCGTCGTCGCCGAACCGCAACCCGACGGAGCGAGCGACGCGGGTGGGGATGGCGATCGTGTCCTGACTGGCTGCTTCGTCGTCGGTGAACCCCCGTAGCAGGGTGCCTCTCAGCCGGACGACCCGGGGATCGCCGGCGTAGAAGGTCAGCGCCCGCCGGCCGCGGGGGCCGACGAGGGTCGCCGGCGCCTCGAGCACGGGCGCGGCGGTCCGCACGCCCGGGATCTCGCGGATCGGGGCGGCGAGGCTGACGGGGAGGCCGTCGGGGCTGCGGGCGATCAGCTGGAGCTGGGAGTTTCCGGCGACGCCGCGCGCGAGCTGCTTGACCGGCCCGGCGAGGCTGGTGTTCGCGACCGAGCTGGCGTAGAGCAGCGCGATGCCGGCGGCGATGCCGAGGATCGCGAGCAGTTCCTGGGGCCACCGGTGGCGCAGCCGGGCGAGGTAGAGCCCGAGGACGTTGCTGAGCCGCACGCGGCCACCCGCGTGACTCACCGCGGGCCTGATGGGGTCGGCGCGTCCGGGTGCGCCTGCAGCGCACCGTCTTCGAGGACGAACGCACGGTCGGCGTAGTCCAGGGCATGCGCATCGTGGGTGACCAGCAACGTCGCGATGTCGTGCGCCCGGGTCAGGTCGCGAAGGAGCGCAAGCACCTCGCTCTTGCGCTGGCTGTCGAGTGCCCCGGTCGGCTCGTCGGCGAGGAGCACCCGCGGCTCGGTGGAGAGGGCCCTGGCGATCATGACCCGCTGGCGCTCGCCCATCGAGAGCTGGTCCGGTCGGTGCTTGAACCGCTTCGCGAGGCCAAGGGTGTCCAGGAGCGGCAGGACCTTGCGGTGGGCTTCGCGGCGGCTGAGACCAGCACCGTAGAGCCGAAGCGCGGCGTTCTCCACAGCGGTGGCGCCTTCGAGGAGGTCGATCTGCTGACGGACGTAGCCCAGCTCGTGCATGCGGTAGCTGGCGGCGTCTCGCTCGCTCAGCTTGGTGATGTCCCGCTCGCCGACGATCACGCTGCCCGAGTCCGGCGGCAGCACGGCGGCACAGATCTGCAGCAGCGTGGACTTGCCCGAGCCGGACGGGCCGAACAGGGCGACGACCTCGCCGCCGCTGATGTCGAGCGTCACGCGATCGACGGCGCGGATGCGCTCGCCGCCGGCGACGTAGTCCTTGGTGATCTCCCGCAGCCGCAGGACCGCAGGCGCGGCCGTGGGCCCGATCGCCTCGGCGGTCATCGCGCGCGGCGTTCGCGGAGCGGTACGACGGGAGCGAGATCGCGCTCGCTGGCGCCGACGAGACGGCCGCCGCCGAGCGACCAGAGTCGACGGATGCCTTGGACTTCGGTCGGGTCGGCGCCGGTGACGAGCACGCCCATCCCGATCTCACCGGCGATCGAGCGCAGCAGCGCCAGCACTTCCGCGCGTTGCAGCAGGCTCAGGCCAACGACGGCGTCATCGACGAGCAACAGCCGCGGCTGGCGCGCGATGGCCCGAGCGATCGACACCAGCGCACGTTCCCCGTCGGAGAGTGAGTTCCAGCGCTGGTCGGCAATGCCGTCGGCGCCGACCCGCTCGAGCGCCTGTCGGGCCAACGCCTTGTTGCCGCGCCGGTCACCGTGGTCCAGCAGGCCGAGGGTGACCCACCGCACGGCGGTGAGGCCGTGGCTCTCCGGACCGTGGCGCGGCGTCGCGAGCGCGATGGTTGTGCGCAGCCGGGCGGCGTACTGGCCGGCGGTGAAGCTTGCGAGATCCTCGCCGTCGACCAGGACCCGCCCCTCGTCGGGGCGCTGCAGTCCAGCGCAGATCCGCAGGAGGGTCGTCTTGCCGGAGCCGCGTGGCCCCCAGACGGCACCCAACTCGCCGGCATGGAGATCCATGGCCAGGTCCTCGAGGACCACGTGGCGGCGATCACCGCGCCAGAAGCCACACGAGACGTCCTCCACCAACAACAGCGGGGCGCGCATCAGCGACGGCCGCGGGCCGGATGCCGACGCAGCTCTTCCAGCTCCGCCCGCACCTCGTTCAGCCAACGGGCGCGGGCCGCCAGCTCGGTCCGTTCCAGGGAGTCGACGAGCATCCCGCACAGCGTCTCCCAGGCGTCACGGGCCGGCGCGGCGCCGCCGATCGGCGTTACCGCAATCTCGCCGTTGCGGGCCAGCAGCTCCCGCTCGGCGAGCGTGACCCACTGGATCAGCTGGACCAGGCCGTCAGGGCGGCAGAGCCGGATCCGCCACCGAAGATCCTCGTAGTTGGCCGGCGGCGTCGCCATCCACCGGTCGAGCTCGGAGCGGCCCAGGTCGCTCACCGAGTAGGGAATCTTGAGTCGGCGGTCGCCGTCGGTGCTCCGCGGCCGGGGCTGCGGAACGATCAGGGCATGCTTCTCCAGCGTGCGGATGGTGTTGTAGACCGTCGATTGCCGCACGTTGTCGGGGTCGATCGACAGGTTCCGCAGGCGGGTGAACAGGTCGAAGGCATACGTCGGTTCCTGTTCCAGGAGCCCGAGGGCCACTGCTTGCTGACTGGTGAGGGAGAGCGACATCAGATCAGACACGCCGATGACTGGAGAGCGCAGCATAGGCGATCGATCAGCGGCGCGGGGACCGCGGACACGGCGTACGCGTCGCCGCGCGCCGGAACGACCCGTCCGCAAACCGCACGTCGACGCGGAACGGGAGCCCTCCGCGGCGGCACCGGTCGGGGACGCGAACGCCGCCCGGCTGGTAGTAGACCCGGCGTCCGTGGCGGCGCGCGCCGTAGAGCAGGTCGCGGCCGCCGATCGTCACGTCCAGGCTCCGCAACGCGACCGTGATCCCGAACGGCGGGCGGGGGATCGGCGGAACGAGGACCCGGACCCGCAGCCCGAACGGGGACGGCGCCTCGGAGAGGTAGCCGCGGTAGCGCAGCGTCGCGACGACGGGGTTCAACGAATCAACGGCGACGACCATGCCGGGCAGGGTGCCGCGCTCGCGTCCGAGGTACAGGCGCAGGCGCGCGGTTCCGAGCTCGGTGTCGTCGGGTGGGGGCACGATCAAGCGGGCGGCGGCCTCGCCGGTCCCCATCAACGAGTTGCGGGGGCACGGCGACCCGGCGCTGTCCAAGCCCAGCATCACCTCGCGGAAGTCCCGCTCGGGCACCTGGCAGGTCGTGGTGCCGAGTTTCGTGCTGGCGAAGTCGAGGCCGACGGGCAAGTAGAGCCGCACGTCGGTCACCGGGGGACCTTCGGGGGCGATCCGCAGGCGCAGCCGCACTGGGGCTCGTCCGCCGAGGCGCGCGCCGCCGCCCCACCCCGCCTTCAGCTGGGCCTCCGGTCCGGCGGCGGCCGATGCGGGCGCCGGCATCGAGGAGGCCATCGCCGCAGCGACGACGAGGGGAAGCCAGCGCAACGCAGGCGTTCTAGTAGTGGAGCGTGCCGTTGGCGTTCATCGATGCTGCCCAGTTGCGCCGGTCGACGATGCCCGTGAAACGTGCGGAGCCGCGGGCCCGGCGATAGGCGCCGCTTCCGCCCGTGATCCGGGCCGTCCCCTCGAACCGGGAACGCGTCCCACCGGAGCGAGCACGACCGCTGATTCGCATCGTCACCGTTCCGCGCCGGTTGCGAATCGTCGCCGTCCCGCTCAACGACAGTCGGGTCAGCTTGAGTGTCGACCGCGCCGAACCGGGAACCGATCCGCGTGCGGTGCCGGAGTGGCGAAACGTCGTGCCGCTCTTGCGCACCAGCCGCAGCGAGATCGACTCGTTCATGCGGCCGCCGGCGGCGACCGGCGACGTCGCGGCGATCGCCGCACCAGGATTGGAAGGCCCCGCCCCCGAAGCGCCTAGGGCCACCGCCGCCACGGTCACTGCGACGCCGCGCCAGATCCGTCCATCGGCGGCTCGATCGGGCATGTCGCGACGGTACCAGACATCGATGTTCATAGACGCGGGTTCGGGGTCCGCGTCCGCCTGACCGGGACCGGCGGCGTCGCTGATCGAGCTTCTGTTGGGAGGCCGTCAATGGCCTGCGCGACAGGAAGTAGCGCTCGGTTGCGAGCCGGTTCTGGACCTGGCTTCTACGACGAGGCCGTCAACGGCCTGTGCGACCAGATCCGGGCGGATGCCGTCGTCGGGCTCCCACAGGCTTCTACGAAGAGGCCGTCAAACGGCCTGTGCGACATCCGGGCATGCCGCCCGGCGGTCATGTCGTGGTCGCTTCTACGAAGAGGCTGTCAAACGGCCTGTGCGACGCCAGCTTCTTCGACGCGGCGACGGCCTTCTCCGTGCTTCTACGAAGAGGCCGTCAAACGGCCTGTGCGACCCCGGCGTACATCGCCCCGCTGGTCGGGATCGCTGACTTGCTTCTACGAAGAGGCCGTCAAACGGCCTGTGCGACTGCACCTTCAGCGTGACGCCCGCGTACGGGTCCGTGCTTCTACGAAGAGGCCGTCAAACGGCCTGTGCGACCTTGAGCGCGCCGAAGATCTTGCCCGGCAGTCCGGCGCTTCTACGAAGAGGCCGTCAAACGGCCTGTGCGACGCCGGCTGTGCCCTGGCGACCCTCCTCGACCTCCTCGACCGCTTCTACGAAGAGGCCGTCAAACGGCCTGTGCGACACCAGGCTTCCTGGCCGACGCCCAACGAGCTGTCGAAGCTTCTACGAAGAGGCCGTCAAACGGCCTGTGCGACGATCCGCAGCGGGGGTCGTGCCCAACGGGTTCTCGACGCTTCTACGAAGAGGCCGTCAAACGGCCTGTGCGACGAGGGACGATCACCTACTCGGTGCCGCTGAGCATGCTTCTACGAAGAGGCCGTCAAACGGCCTGTGCGACTGCACCTCGCGGCACTCGACCGTGACCGTGCACCCCTCGCTTCTACGAAGAGGCCGCCAAACGGCCTGTGCGACGGCAGCCCACCGGCCCGATCTAGCCCTGGCTGGCAATGCTTCTACGAAGAGGCCGCCAAACGGCCTGTGCGACACCGGTACGACAAGGACCGGATCTTGTACACCGCCGAGCTTCTACGAAGAGGCCGCCAAACGGCCTGTGCGACGGCCGCGACCGACGAGGAGGGCCGGTAGATGGCGATCCAGCTTCTACGAAGAGGCCGCCAAACGGCCTGTGCGACTGCCGCTGCCCGCCGGCGTACATCGCCGCGAAGAAGATGCTTCTACGAAGAGGCCGCCAAACGGCCTGTGCGACGGTCGCGATCTGGCGAACCGATCGGCCCTCGTAGTGGCTTCTACGAAGAGGCCGCCAAACGGCCTGTGCGACCGCGGCGGTGTGGCCGCGGCTGCTGCCGGCGCGACCGGGCTTCTACGAAGAGGCCGCCAAACGGCCTGTGCGACGGCTACCAGAATACGCGCGCCATTTGCAGGGGCTTCTCGGGGTCACGCGAGGGGTCCGAACGAGAACGGGCCGCCTCGGGCCACGCCAGCCCACCGCTGCCGGAGAAGCGCCGTCTGTGCAGGGAGTTCGTGGTGCGAGCGGTCCCCGGGTAACGGCGCACCACCGGACCTCTCGCGCTTGCGCAAGTCGAACCGCCGCGAACCTACCGCCCGCCGCCCCGCCCACCACCCGTGAGCGGGGCGGCCGCGGCTGCCGTTCAGCAGCCCGGGTAGCTGCCCTTGGCCTGCGCGACCAGCGCGCAGAAGGCGGGCTTCGGTGACCAGTCGGTCCGCAGCAGTCCGAAGCCGGCCTCGCGGCCCTCGACGAGCCACGGCGCCGGCTCGTCGCGGAGGGCGTGGACGATGATCGCCCGCACGTCCGGCTGGGCGCGGAGGCGGTCGATCGCCCGTTGCAGGTCGACCGTCTGGGTGGCGTCGTCGTGGGAGCCGTCCGAGGTCGAGTAGCCGATCTCGGTCGCCCAGATCGGGCTCTTGTCGCCGTGCGCCTGGAGCGCCGTGCGGACGCGCTTGAGGGTCAGGTCGATCCCGGCGTCGACCGCGGCGGCGCCGGCCCCGGTGTACGGGTGGGTGGAGAACGCGTCGTGGCAGCGGCGGCCGGCCAGTGCCGTCAGGTAGCGGCCGATGTAGCCGGACACGTAGTAGTCCGACATCGACGGCGAGAGCACGGTCCGCGCGCCGTCGACCGACTTGACCGCCTCGTAGAGCGCGCACTGCTCGTCGGCCAGCTTCTCCGGCGTGGTCGCGTTGGCGACGTTCGAGCGGACCTCGTTGTCGGGCTCGTTCCAGCCCTCGAACGTGGCCTTGGGGTAGCGGCGCGCGAGGGCGGCCATCACCTCGCGGTACTGCGGCAGGAACTCGGCCGTCGGGTGGTACTTGCGGTTGCAGATCACCGGGTTCGCCGTCTCGTAGGCGCGGTCGCCGCACTGCGGACGGCTCGACGCCCAGGCCGGCGCGTAGACCGGCGCGATCACCAGTTGAATGCCGGCCTCGGTCAGGGCCTGGTACTTGCGGTCGAGCTCGTCGACGACGGCGTTGCCGCTCTCGGTGAGCGGTCGCGTCAGCGAGGCCGGCACCGGCTGCTCGGGCGTGCTGTCGGTCAGCCAGCTCCAGCTGAACCCGTCCCGGAAGAGCGTCGCGCCGCTCGCCCGGATCGCCGTCACGCCGTTCGGGATCCCGCTGCCGTCGCGCGAGGGATCGAGGCCGAGGTTGTAGCCGAGCGGGGCCGGCGGGGGCGGGGGCGGCGTCGGCTGCTTGGGCTGCAGCCCGACGAGGCTCAACAGGAAGAGCAGGATCGCGGCGATGAGGTCCATTGGGCTCTCGGTCGGCGGGAACGGTTGGCCCATGCACGCGCAGCGCGGCGAACGGACGGATCGTCGACCCGGACCTCCCCCGGACGGACGGGTGATGGGCCCCCGCCGCCGCGCGCGACGCTACCAGCGGGACCCGTCGGGTTCGATCGCTGGGCGACCCCGACCATCGGCCCCCGCCGCCGCCTGAGGGAGCCGACCGCCGACGGCGTCCGACCACTAGCGTTCGGCCATGCGAACCATCCAGAGCAGGACCCGGCGAACCGGCCCGCGGCCGCGCCGCAACGGCACCGTCTTCGCGCTCAGCGGGTGCCCCGCGTGACCGTCGCGACCACGCTGGGTGGGGGTCCCGGCAACCAGACCGAAGCACGGCCCACCGGCCGTCCGCTCGGTCCGCGGCTGGAGAGCGTCTACGAGACGCTGCTGCGCCGCAACCCCGGTGAGCACGAGTTCCACCAGGCGGCCCGCGAGGTCCTCGAGACCGTCGCCCCGGTCGTCGAACGGCGCCCCGAGTACGTCGAGGCGCGGCTGCTGGAACGGATCTGCGAGCCCGAGCGCCAGATCATCTTCCGGGTCCCCTGGACCGACGACCGCGGCGAGGTCCACGTCGACCGCGGCTACCGCGTCGAGTTCAACAGCGCGCTCGGGCCCTACAAGGGCGGGCTGCGGTTCGACCCCTCGGTCAACGCCAGCATCGTCAAGTTCCTCGGCTTCGAGCAGGTCTTCAAGAACGGCCTGACCGGGATGCCGATCGGGGGCGGCAAGGGCGGTTCCGACTTCGCGCCGAAAGGCCGCAGCGACGCCGAGGTGATGCGCTTCTGCCAGTCGTTCATGACCGAGCTGCAGCGCCACATCGGCGAGTACACCGACGTCCCCGCCGGCGACATCGGCGTCGGCCAGCGCGAGATCGGCTACCTCTTCGGCCAGTACAAGCGGATCACCAACCGCTACGAGTCGGGCGTCCTGACCGGCAAGGGCCTGGCCTGGGGCGGCGCTCGCGTGCGGACCGAGGCGACCGGCTACGGCTGCGCCTACTTCGTGCAGGAGATGCTGCGGGCCCGTGACAGCTCGCTGGAGGGCCGTGACGTGATCGTCTCGGGCGCCGGCAACGTGGCGATCTACGCGATCGAGAAGATCCACGACCTCGGCGGCCGCGTGATCGCCTGCTCCGACTCGGGCGGCGTGGTCCACGACCCCGACGGGATCGACCTCGAGCTGGTCAAGCAGCTGAAGGAGGTCGAGCGCGAGCGGCTGGCGGCCTACCCCGAGCGCCGCGGCGCCCGCGCCCGCTACGAGGCCGGCGGCTCGATCTGGGCGATCCCGTGCCAGGTCGCCCTGCCCTGCGCGACCCAGAACGAGCTCGACGGCGACGACGCCCGGCGGCTGGTGGCCGGCGGCGTGGTCGCGGTCGGCGAGGGCGCGAACATGCCCTGCCGGCCCGACGCGGTGCGGGTCTTCCAGGAGGCCGGCGTCGCCTTCGGTCCGGGCAAGGCGGCGAACGCGGGCGGGGTCGCCACCAGCGCGCTCGAGATGCAGCAGAACGCGTCGCGCGATCGCTGGACGTTCGAGCACACCGAGGAGCGGCTGGTGCAGATCATGCGCGACATCCACGCGTCCTGTTACGAGACGGCGGAGGAATACGGCTGCCCCGGCGACTACGTGGCCGGGGCCAACATCGCCGGCTTCGTGCGGGTCGCCGACGCGATGCTCGCGCTGGGCCTGGTCTGAGCGGAACGGGCGGGACGCGGCGCCGGCCGCGTCCCGCCCCGGGGCGAGCCGGTTCGGCGCGCGGGCCCGTACCATCGAACGTCGCCCATGGCCGTGCTCATCGCCTCCGACCTGCAGAAGGACATCAACGGGAACCCGCTCTGGGAGGGCCTCTCCTTCAAGCTCGAGCGGCGCGACCGGATGACGCTCTCCGGGCGCAACGGCGCCGGCAAGACGACCCTGCTGCGGATCCTCGCCGGCCAGGCGAACAAGGACGGCGGCGAGCTCAGCTTCGAGAAGGGCGCGCGGGTCATCCTCCACGACCAGCGTCCCCCGCGCGAGCGCGAGATGACCCTCCGCGAGTACGTGGTCAGCGGCCGCCAGGACCTGGTCGAGCTGGAGGCCACGCTGCGCGACTACGAGCAGCGGATGGCCGAGGGCGACCTCGACGTCTTCGACGCCTACGCCAAGGCCCAGACCGAGCTGGAGGCCAAGGGCGGCTACCGCTGGCGCGACGAGGCGGCCGACATCGTCCGCGGCCTCGGGTTCTCCGACGAGGACCTCGATCGCCAGCTGGAGACCTTCTCCGGCGGCCAGCTGACTCGCGCCTCGCTGGCCCGCGCGCTGAGCGCCAAGCCCGACCTGCTGCTGCTCGACGAGCCGACCAACCACCTCGACCTGGAGTCACTGGAGTGGCTGGAGAAGACGCTCGTCCAGCTCGACTCGGCGATCGTGCTGGTCGCCCACGACCGCTGGTTCCTGGAGGCCGTCGGCACCTCGGTGCTGGAGATCGAGGCCGGCCGCGGCCGCTTCTTCGCCGGTTCGTGGCACAACTGGCGCAAGGAGCAGGCCGCGCGCGAGATGGCGCTCGGCAAGGCGATCGCCAAGCAGGAGGCGGAGATCGCGCGGATGGAGGACTTCGTCCGCCGCTTCAGCGCCAAGGCGACCAAGGCCCGCCAGGCCCAGTCGCGGGTCAAGGCGCTGAACAAGATCGAGCGGATCTCGCGCGATCCGAAGGACACCCGCACGATGGGCTTCCAGTTCAAGAAGCCCGAGCGCGCCGGCCGGATCATCTTCGAGCTCGAGCACGGCCGGGTCGAGGTGCCGCCGCCGACGATCACCAGCGACCCCAACACCGGCGCCACGACCACCCGCAGCGACCCCGACGCGCGGATCCTGCTGGCCGACGCCGAGCTGTGGCTGGAGCGCGGCGAGCACGTCTGCCTGGTCGGCCCCAACGGCGTCGGCAAGACGACCCTGATCGAGACCCTGGCCGGCCGCCGGCCGCTCGCCGAGGGCCGGATCCGGACCGGCCACAACGTCCAGGTCGGCTACCTGAGCCAGCACGGCGAGGAGCTGCACTTCCCCGGCGCGCGGACGGTGATCGAGGCCTGCATCAAGGCGACCGGCCTGAAGCCGAACGAGGCCCGCTCGCTGCTGGGCAAGTTCCTCTTCAGCGGCGAGGACGCCGAGAAGGACCTCGCCGGGCTCTCGGGCGGCGAGCACAAGCGGCTCGGGCTGGCGGTGCTGGTGGCGTCCGGCGCCAACGTCCTGATCCTCGACGAGCCGACCAACCACCTCGACATCGAGTCCCGCGAGGCGCTCGAGGACGCGCTCTCCGACTACCCCGGGTCGATGATCCTGATCAGCCACGACCGGGCCCTGCTCGAGGTCGTCGGCACCCGCACCGTGGCGGTCGAGGACGGCGAGCTGCACAGCTACCTCGGCGGCTGGCAGGAGTACGTCCAGGTCCGCGAGGAACGGATGGCGGCCGAGCGGGCGGCGAAGCTGGCCGGCCCGCCGGCGGCCGCATCGGCCTCGGCCTCGGCCCCGGCTCCGGCGGCCAAGGCCCCCGCGAAGCCGGCCGCGACGGCGGTCGCCGACCTCCAGCCGCTCTCGAAGAACAAGCGCCGCGAGATCGAGAAGGCCGAGGCCCGGATCGAGCAGGCGGAGGGCGCCCTGGCCGCGCTCGAGGAGGAGCTGGCCGGCCCCGACGCCTGGGCGACGCCGGAGGCGACCGAGCGCAACACGAAGCGCCACGAGCAGGCGAAGGCCGAGGTCGCCGCGCTCTACGAGAAGCTCGAGCAGCTGACCGGCTGAGGCCCGGGCCGGCCCCCGCCGCGCCCGCGCCCGGCTGCGACGTTCCGGTCGCTGATCGTCCGGAACGTCACACCCGCGCGGTGGCGCGGCCGCGGCGGGTCGGGGCCGCGCCGCCGCCGCGGGCGCTGCGGATCGCCAGCAGCGCCAGCGCCACCGTCGTCCCGCCGAGCAGCGGCAGCAGCAGCCAGGCGCTGCCGCTGTCGGTCCCCGATCCGATCGCGTGCCCGACCGCCATCAGGAAGGCGACGACCGTGAACCGGTGGAGGCTGCGCCAGCGCTTCGGCCCGATCCGCTTGCGCAGGTAGAAGCTGGGGCCGAGCAGCAGCACCGCATAGCCGGCCAGCTGGCCGAGCCCGGTCCAGAGCGGGGCGTGGGGCATCGCGAACGGCACCAGCAGCTGCAGCACCGACGGCTTCAGCCAGCCGTCGAAGAGCAGCGCCACGCCGTGGACGGCCAGCGCGCCGAGCGCCGCCAGGGCCAGCATCTCGTGGACGATCGAGACCGTCCCGCGCAGCTGCGGGCGCCGCTGGAGCAGTCCGCCGGCGCTGGCCAGGCCGAGCCAGACGGTCAGGGTCAACGCGGCCAGGGCGATGATCCCCGAGGCCCGGACCGTCAGCCAGGCGGCGTACTGGAGCGGGTCGGTCGAGGCGGCGGCGAGCGCGGCGCTCATGCCGACCACCGCCACGGGAGCCGGGTGGCCGGGCCGCCCGCTCGTCGGTGGACGGTGCCGTGCTCGTCGATCGCGACGCCGCCGGAGAGCGCCAGCCGGCCGATCGCCGCCGGGCCGCGCAGCAGCGTGCTGCCGGCGATCAGCTCGGCCTCCTCGCCGCTCGCCGCGACCGCGGTCACGGTCAGCAGCCCGGTCCAGGCCGGGGCCTCGCGGGCCGGATCGATCAGGTGGTGGGCGGGGCGGCCGTCGGGCTCGCGCCACAGCCGGCGGTCGATGCCCGAGGTGGCGACCGCCCCGGCGCGCAGCGTCAGGCGGGCGGCCGGCGCGCGGCGCAGCGGGGCGGCGACCTCGACCGCGAAGGGCCGCTCGCGGGCCTGCGGGCCTCCCACCCGCAGGTCGCCGCCGAGGTCGACCGCCCAGCGCGCGTGCGGGTGCAGCAATGCGCCGCAGCGGTCGGCCAGCCAGCCCTTCGCGGTCGCGCCGAGGTCGATCGCCGTCCCCGGCGGCCGGCTGACGGTGCCGGCCCGACGGTCGATCCGGATCGCGCGCCAGCGGGCCGCCGGGTGGGGGCGCGCCGGGCGCCGCTCGGGCGCGTCGCGGAGCGCGGCCAGCAGCCCGACCGGGACCGCGTCGCGGCGGCTGCGGGCGTAGCCGTGGCGGACGAGGGCGGGCAGGACGGTCGGGTCGAGCAGGCCGTCGCTGCGCTCGGCCGCGCCCAGCGCCGCGGCGACCGCGTCGAGCAGCAGCGGGTCGACGGGGACCGTCTCGCGCGGGTCGTCGTTGAGTCGGGTCAGGTCGCTGTCGGATCGGAAGCGCGAGAGCCGGCGGTCGGCTTCGTCGAGCAGCCGCCGGACCCGGGCCAGGGCCGCCGTCGCGCTCTCGCCGGCGCCGGGCGCGGTCTCGATCACCACCCGGCAGCGGGTGCCGAGGGCTGCGAACGGCACGTCGACGCGGGTCGCCGGACGGGCCTTGGCGGCGGGCCGGGTGCCCGCGGTCGGCGGGGCCAGGCGCACGCGCAGGCCGGCGGTCGCGGTGCTCACGAGCTGTGGGTGGTCAGGGGGGTCTCGGCCGGCTGGCCGGCGGAGCCGCTGTCGGTCGCCGTGCCGCTGCTGGTCGAGCTGCCGGTCGTCGCCGTGTCGCTGCTGCTGCCGGTCGCCGTGCTCGTGTCGGGAGCGGTGGTGGCGGCGGTGGTGCTGGTCGACGTGCCGGCGGCCTGGGCGGCCTGGGCCAGGCCCGGGTCCTGCCCGGCGGCGACGCGGACGCCGAGCAGGCCGAGCAGCCCGGCGAAGCCGGCGACGCTGCCGACCCCGACGGTGGCGGCGATCCGGCGGCGTCGCTCCCGGCGCGAGAGTCGTCGGCCGCGGCGGGGCGGGGGCGGAGCGGGGTGCGCGGACATGCCGACGATGCTGCTCCCGCCCCGTCAACGGGCCCTGAACGGTGCCCGGGACCTCGGTGAGCGTTCGCTGGGAGTTCCCTGGGAGTCTGCGGTCGGGGGCGCCGATCGGGTGTACTTGGCGGTTCGGTGCCGCCGTTCCCGCTTCCACCCCGTGCCGTCGTCGGCGGCCTGCTCGCCCGCGACCTGGTCGAGGTTCGCCACGACCCGCAGGCACTCGACGAGGGCGGCCGCTGGGCGGTGGTGCTCGACTACGAGGGGCGGCTGACCGCGGCCCGCTTCGCCCGCTGGGAGCCGCTGGAGACCGCCGGGACGGCCGGCGACGAGGACCCGGCCTGGACCCCGGTGCCGGCCTCGGCCTGGACGACGAGCCTGGGGGAGGACGAGTTCCGCGGCCGGGTCGCCGAGATCCGCGAGCGGATCGCGGCCGGCGACGTCTACCAGGTCAACCTCTGCCGGGTCCTGCGCGCGCCGCTGGCGGCGGGGACCACGCTGCACGGCCTGCACGCGCGGCTGACCGCCGGCCACCCGGCGCCGCACGCGGCCCACGTGTTCCTGCCCGAGCAGGGGGTCGACGTGGCCTGCGCCTCGCCCGAGCTGTTCCTGCGCCGCGACGGCGAGCGGGTGGTCTCGCGGCCGATCAAGGGCACGGCCGCGACCGCCGACGGCTTCCTGCCCAAGGACCGGGCCGAGAACGTGATGATCGTCGACCTGGTCCGCAACGACCTCGGCCGGGTCTGCGTGCCCGGCAGCGTGCGGGCGACCGCGATCTGCGCCGTCGAGCACCACCCCGGCCTGGCCCACCTGGTCTCGACGGTCGAGGGACGGCTGCGGCCGGAGGTCGGCTGGCCGGCGCTGCTGGAGGCGACCTTCCCCGCCGGCTCGATCGTCGGCGCGCCGAAGCTCGCCGCACAGGCGCTGATCGACGAGCTGGAGCCGACCCCGCGCGGTCCCTACTGCGGGGCGATCGGCTGGGTCGACGGCGACCGCCGGACCGCCTCGCTGGCCGTCGGCATCCGCAGCTTCTGGCGCCAGCAGCAAGTGCTGCGGTTCGGCACCGGCGGCGGGATCACCTGGGACAGCGATCCCGAGGGCGAGTGGCGCGAGACCGAGCTGAAGGCCGCGCGGCTGCTGGCGGTGGCGGGGGACGGGGGCGCTGCGCCTCAGCGACCGCCGACGCGGCGGACCGCCTCGGCGTAGGCCCGGCCCGAGGGCTTCAGCCGGCCGTCGGTCTCGGCGATCCCCCAGAACTCGCGCAGGTTCCCGGACTCGACGTCGGGCGTCCACCAGGTGTAGGGCGAGACCATCCGGACGTCGGCGCCGCCGCCGCAGGCACGGTCGTCGGCGAACCCGGCAACGACCGAGGCCAGCAGCGCACCCCGCTCGCGCTCGGGCAGCGAGCCCGGGCCCTGGCTGAGCGATCCGAACTCGTTCAGGACCAGCGCCTGGCGGCGGAAGCCGATCTGGTCGAGCAGCGCCCGCGTGCGGCAGGCGATCCGGCCGACGTTCGCCGCGTCCCCGTAGACGTGCAGCCCGATCGCGTCGAGCAGCCGCGTCAGCGACGGCTGGGCATCGAGCATGTCGCGCAGGAAGCGGTCGACCGCGACCCGGTCGCCCGCGCTCTCGAACGTGCCGACGAGGCCGCCGAGCACCAGCCGCGCCCGCGGGTCGACGGCCCGGATCGCGCGGCTCATCAGCACCGCCTGGTACCCGAACGTGCGGCCGCTCATGGCGGCGAAGAAGTGCTGGGCGTTCTCCTCGTTCCACAGCTCCCAGACCCGGACCGGCCGCGCGCGCAGCTCGGGGTGGGCCTTCCAGAAGCTGCCGCCGGGGCCGTAGCGCCGCACGAGCGCGACGACGAACCGATCGCTGTCGGCGGGGTCCTTGGCCAGCGCCCGGTCGGAGCCCGGCAGGTTCGAGGCCCACTTGGGCGTGAACTGGATCACCGGGGCGACGTCGAGGCCGGCCCGGGCGGCCGCCGCGATCGGCTCGTCGAGGAGCGACCAGTCGTAGGGCCCGTCCTCCTGGGGCTGGATCCAGGGCCACGTCGCCCCGATCCGCACCCAGCCGAGGCCGGCCGCCGCGATCGCGTCGAACTGGCGCCGCAGCAGGGCCGGATCGCGCGCCTCCGCGACCATGTTCGCGTTGACCCCGAACTTCGGCGGCCACGGGGCCCGGCGAGCATCGAACGCGGGCTCCGGCCGGGGGAAGTGGTCGGGGACCTCCTGCGCCCGGTGCTTCAGCCACAGGCCGGCAGCGACGAACGCCAGCAGCAGGAGCAGGACGATCCCGCTGCCGATCACGATGAGGCGCTTGCGGCGCGAACGGGACCCGACCATCCGGCGCGAGTCTACGGCTCGCCGCCAGTACGATGCCGCGCATGGCGGAGTTCGGGCGCAGGCCCTGGTGGGCGTACCTCAGGGCGGCGCGGGATCCGCGCCGGTGGCGGGCGATCCGGCGGCTGCCGCGGGTGGCCGGTCCGGTCCCGCAGGTCCTGCGCGGCTACCTGCTGCGGCGGGGAGCGATGCCGGCCGAGGTCCAGCTGCGGACCCCGACGGGTCGCGTACCGGTGGCGCTGCGGCACGTCCACGACTACGCGACGATCGCCGAGATCCTGGCCGAGGACGTCTATCCGGTGGCGACGACCGACCGCGTCGTGGTCGACATCGGCGCCAACATCGGGGTCTTCTCGGTCTTCGCGCTCACCCGCCACCCGGACGTGCGGGTCCACGCCTTCGAGCCGGTGCCCGAGAATCTGGCGCTCCTGCGCCGCAACCTGGCTCCGTTCGGCGACCGGGTGACGATCCACGAGACCGCGGTGGCGGCGGAGGACGGCGAGGTCAGCTTCGGCGTCGAGCCGACCGGCCGCTACGGGGGGATCGGCGTCGAGACCGCGGAGCGGATCACCGTCCGCACCCGCGCGATCGCGGCCCTGCTCGAGGACGTGCTGGCGCGCGAGGGCCGGATCGACGTGCTGAAGATGGACGTCGAGGGGCTGGAGCGGGACCTGCTGGCCGCGGTGCCGGCCGCGGTCGCCGCGCGGATCGGCCGGGTCGAGGTCGAGTGGTCGCACCCCGACCTGGCCGGGCTCGAGCCGTGGGCCGGAGCCGGCTTCGCCGTCCTCGGCGGGCCGACCACCTGGGTGCTGGAGCGGCCGGCGGGCTGATCGCGGCTGCCCCGGCGCGGTCATTCCAGCAGCAGGCCGGGACGGCCGCTCGCGCGCAGCAGCTCGTCGGCGTGGCCGCGGATCGCCCGCCGGAAGGCCTGCGGATGCCACTGCTCGGCGTGGGCGCGGATCGTGGCCGGATCCCAGGCGTCGGGGTCGAAGCCGGCGATCGCGTCGACGAGCGCCTCGGCGTCGGGCGTGTCGAAGAACACGCCGGTGCGGCCCGCGACGACCGTGTGGCGGGCCCCACCGCCGTCGAACGCGATCACCGGTCGGCCGGAGGCGGCGGCCTCGACCGGGATCAGCCCGTAGTCGTCGACCGACGGGAAGACCACGGCGGCGGCCCGTCGCATCTCGGCGGCGACCGCCTCGGTGGGCAGCGCGCCGAGGAAGGTGACGTTCGGCGGGGCGTCCCGCTCGAGCGCCGGCCGGGCCGGTCCGTCGCCGGCGATCCGCAGCCGCAGGTGGGGGAGGCGCCGGAAGGCCTCGACGACGATCCCCGGCCGCTTGTACGGCTCGACCAGCCGCCCGGCGAAGAGGAAGGCCCCGTCGTGGCCACCGTCGTCGGCGGGACGGAAGCGGTCGACGTCGACCGGCGGCGGGACGATCGCCGGCTCGATCCCGAAGTTGCGGCGCAGCTGGTCGCCGGTGTAGGCGGACTGGGTGAGGAAGCGGTCGACGCCGGCGGCCGCCTGGCGGTCGAGCGCCCGGATCGCCCGCTGGTAGCCGGCGAACGCCTGGCGCACGCCGGGTCGGGCCAGCGGCCCGGTCGAGTAGTCGTGCGCGTCGCTCCAGACATGGCGCAGCGGCGAGTGGCAGTAGCAGAGGTGGGGCGGGCGGTTCGGCGCCTGGGCGCCGTGGGCGTAGCCGTAACTGGAGGACACCACCAGGTCCGCCTCCGGCAGTCGCCAGCGGCGCGCGAGCAGGGGGTAGAGCGGCGCGCCCAGGCGGTAGTGGCGCAGCAACCGGGTGCGGGCCGGCAGCAGCGGATGCCAGCGGTCGCCGGCGCCGATCTGCTCGGCCACCTGCTGGCGACCGGCGATCACGTGCAGCTCGCTCCCGGGGAACGCGGCCAGCAGTTCGGCGGTGACGCGTTCGGCTCCGCCGAAGGTCTCCGCGAAGTCGTGGACGACCAGGACCCGGGGCACGGGCGCATCGTACGGACCGCAGGTGGAGATCGTCGCCGGCGCCCGTAGACTGCGGGCCCTATGCCGGGGTTGGGACGGGTCAAGGACGTGGCGCGGCGATTCGCCGCCGATCCGACGTGGATCGGCGAGCGGGTGCGGCAGGCGCGAACGCGCAAGGAACGGGGGGAGAAGTCCCTCGACCTGGAGGCGCTCGCCGACCTGACGTTGCCGGTCGAGACCCTGATCGAGCAGGTGCTGGGCGTCGACGCGGCCGGCCGCGAAGCGCTCGAGGGCCAGCTCGAGCACCCCGAGCAGGCGGCGGGCGACGGGTCGTTCGCCTCGCGCGGCCCGCTGCTGCGGATCGTCGGAACCACGGTGCTGGCGCGTCGGCCCGAGACGGTCGTCGAGACCGGCGTCCAGCGCGGCTACACGTCGGCGGTGCTGCTGGCGGCGATGGAGCGAGTCGGCACGGGCCGCCTGATCAGCATCGACCTGCCGGGGATCCGCGACGCCGAGGTCACCACCGGCGAGCTGGTGCCGGACGCCGTCCGCCACCGCTGGGACCTGCGGCTCGGACCCTCGCGGCGGCTGCTGCCGGAGGCACTGGCCGAGGCCGGCACCGTCGGGCTCTCGATCCACGACGCCGATCACTCCTACCGCGCGCAGGTCGAGGAGTTCCGCGCCGCCTGGCCGCACATCGCCTCCGGCGGCCTGCTCGTCTGCGACGACGTCTGGACGCCGTCGATCACCGACTTCGCCAACGAGGTCGGGGTCCACCCGGCGCTGGTCGTGCGCGGGCCCTCGGACGCGGTCGGCGTGCTGGTCAAGCCGTGAGCGGTCCGGGGCGGCGCGTGCCGCCCCGGGTCCGGTCAGGCGCTGGCGATCAGCAGCCGGTGTAGGTGTTGCCCGCCTGGCCCACGAAGTGGCAGAAGGCCAGCTTGGGGGTCCAGTCGGTGCGGGCCAGGCCGTAGCCCCACTTCGGCGAGGTCGACGTGCCGGCGTCGATGTCCCAGTTGTCGCGGAGCGAGAACGGGAACGCGGCCTGGACGTCGGACATCGCCATGAACTTGTTGTAGAGCCCGCGGACGACGGCCTTCTGGTCGGCCTCGGTGTTGTTCGCCGGCTGGCTCGAGTGGGCCTTGTCGGTGGTCGACAGCCCGAACTCGGTGACCCAGATCGGTGTGGTGTCGGAGATCCCGCTGCGGGCGTCGCGGGTGATCTGGAACAGCCGTGCCAACGGCGTGTCGTCGCCGGTGATCGTCGTGCCGACGTACGCGTGCAACGAGAAGCGGTCCCAGCAGGTGCGGTCGCTGCCGACCGCGGTCGTGAAGCCGGGGATGTACCACGGCGTGCCCTCGGTGTCGCCGAAGGCCGGGGAGAGCACGATCCGGTTCGGGTCGACGCTCTTGACCGCGGCGTAGAGCTGGCAGTGCTCCTCGGCCAGCTCCTCGGGCTGCGAGGCGATCCCCTGCCAGCCCCACGCCGTGGTCTGGCCGCGGAACTGGCCGTCGGGCTCGTTCCAGCCCTCGATGATCGCGGCGGGGTAGCGGCGGGCCACGGCCTTGACCCAGAGCTGGAACTGCGGGTAGAAGGCCGCGGTCGGGTGGTAGCCCTGCTTGGAGCTGCCGTAGCTCAGCCACTGGGCGCAGAGGCTGTAGTTCAGCGTCGCCCAGAGCGTGCCGTTCTTCGCGCACGGGGCGTAGCGCGACGACCACACCGGGGCGCCGGTGTTGGTGTAAACCGGGGTGATCCCGGCGCTCACGAGCGCGGTGTAGCGGCGGTCGAGGCTGATCAGCTCGGCGGGCACGCCCGTGGTGGTGCCGATCGGAGTGGTGACCGGATCGAAGAACGACGGGACCGGAACGGTCGGCGAGACGTAGCCCCGGAAGTCGTTCCAGCTGATGCTGTCGCGGTAGTGCGTGATACCGGCCGCCTGCATCGCGGCGATCGCGCTGGTGAGCTGGCCGCCGGTGCGATCGGGATCGGCACCGAGCGCGACGCCGAGCAGCTTCCCCGACACCGGCACCGGCTGATCGATGGTGGCGTCGCCGCCTGGATCGGGGACGACAGCGGAGGCGCCCGAGGCCAGGCCGAGAGCCGCGGCGAGGGCGATCAGGAGGAGCGCGCTGACCCGGCGCGCGCGGTTGACCCATGTCATCGCCCAACGCTAGTGACGGGTCCCGCGGCGCGCCTGGTTTTCTGTCACCGTCCTGCACGTCACGAACGGGGACGTGTAGCCGATGCGGGTGTTGTGGGTCAGCCATACCGGGGTGGTCGCCGGGAGCGAGCGGTCGTTGCTGGCCGCGATCGAGCACCGGCCGGCCGACGTCGAGGTCGTGCTGGCGGCACCGGCCGGCCCGCTCGCCGAGCGGGCCGTGGCCGTCGGGGCGATCCACCGCGAGATCCCGCTCTTCGACGTCAGCTTCCGTCCGCATCCGATCGACACCCCGCGGGGCGTCGCCGCGATGCTGCGGGCCGGCGCGGCCCTGCGGCGGATCGTCCGTCGCGACCGGATCGACGTGATCGTCGGCAACACCGCACGGGCGGCGCTGGCCGCGGTGCTCGTGCCGCAGTCGGTCCCGGTCGTCGGCTACGCGCGCGAGCACCTGCCGGCCGGTCCGGCCGGACGGCTGGCGCACGCGCCGATCCTGCGCCGCTGCGCGGCCGTGATCGCCAACAGCCACTCGACGGCGCGGACGCTGCCGACCGGCCAGGCTCCGGTACGGGTGGTCTACAACGCGGTCGATCGGACCCGCTTCGCCCAGGCGGCCACGGTCGACGAGCGTGCGGTGCGGGCCGGGCTCGGGGTCGACGACGAGACCGCGCTGCTCGCGGTGATCGCCTACCTGGCGCCGAAGAAGGCCCAGGACGACGCGATCCGGGCGGTCGCGGCGATGCCGACCACGCGGCCGTGGCAGCTGCTCCTGATCGGCGAGGCGATGTTCCCCAAGGGCCGCTTCGACGCCGACGGCTACGCCACCGGCTTGCCGCGGCTGGCGGAAGAGCTGGGGGTCGGCGACCGCGTGCGGCTGCTCGGCCAGCGCGAGGACGTGCCGGAGCTGCTGCGGGCGATCGACGTGCTGCTCGTGCCCTCGTGGAGCGAGCCGTTCGGGCGCACCGTGATCGAGGGGATGTGGAGCGGCTGCGTGGTCGTCGCGGCCGACAGCGGCGGGCCGCCGGAGGTGATCCGCGACGGCGAGGACGGGCTCCTGATCCCGCCCCGCCAGCCGCAGCGGTGGGGCCGGGAGCTGGGAGCGCTGCTCGACGACCGCGAACGAGCGGACCGGCTCGGCGGCGCCGCGGCGACGGCGCTGCGGTCGTCGTTCGAGCCGGGGCGCTACGCGGCCGCGGTGGCGGCGATCTGCCGCGCGGCGGTCAGCGGCGGCCCGATGCCGCCGAGCGAGCCGCCGCGGGCGGCAGGGCCGCCGCCCGCTTGAGCCCACGGTCCGCTCAGGGCAGCAACGCGGTGAACGGCAGCGGCAGCCAGACCAGCACCCCGAACTTGGACGGTCCGGTGGTGTTGGAGGCCGTGTCGCGCAGGCGATATTCGATCACGTCGACCACGTTGCCTCGCGGGTGCTGGAGGGACCAGCAGACGTTGAGGTCCCCGCAAGACGCCGGCGTCCAGCGACCGTCGCTGAGGGCGCGCGATTCGGGCACGAGCCCGGAGCCGATGCTCGTGGGGGAGATGACGAGCCAGAACGCCTGCTCGTAGACCACCCACAGCGGATCGAGGTCGAGAGCGGTTGGGATCAGGTACTGGTGCGGCGGGACCGGGTCGCGGCCGTCGTGGTAGGCCTTGCCCGGCAACAGCCGGACCTTCGGCGGCGCGGGCACGGCTGTGCTGGCAGTCGTCGCCCGCGGCGTCGCGGTCTCGCGCACGATCGGTGCCTGGCCGGGTACCGTTGCCGTGATCCGGTAACGGGTGCCGGGACGCAGGTCCGGGCCGCCGGACGAGGCAGTCGTCCAGGTCCGCCGCTCTCCCTGTCGCGGACCGTCGAGCGTCTCGACGGTCAGGCGCGGTCCGACCGGCGCGAGCACCGCGCCCAGCAATCGGTCGACTGGGCCACGCGTCGCCGCGTTCGCGGGCTCCGCCGCGAGCATGCCGGTCGCGGCCACGGCAAGCGACGCAAGCGCCCCCGCACGGACCCGCGACGATGTCCCCCCGAACACCCGTCCCATGGCGAGCACTCTACGCAGACACGTTTGTGGAGCGCAAGCGACTCAGCGGGGGATGTCTGCTCGCGCCGGCGCCCGGTCGCCGGCGATCATCCGGTCGAGCGCGGCGGCGACCGGCGCCAGCACGGTCGGCCAGGCGTGGGCCTCGGCGTGCGCTCGCGCCCCGGTCGACAGCCGCGACCGCAGCGCCGGGTCGGACGCGATCCGGGCGATCGCGTCGCCCATCGCGGCCGGATCGCCGGGGGCCACGAGCAGCCCGCCCTGGTCGCGGGCGATCGCGTCGCGCATCCCGTCGGCGTCCGGGGCGACCGAGGGGGTGCCGCGGGCGCCCGCCTCCAGGAAGACAATCCCGAAGCCCTCGCCGACCCGCCCGTCGGCCAGCGGCTTGGTGGCGAGGACGAAGACCGTCGCCTGCTCCAGCAGCCGGTCGCGCTCGTCGTCGTCGACCCGTCCGTGGAGCGTCGCCCAGCCCTCCTCGACGGCGGCGTCGATCGCGGCCCGGGCAGCCGGGTAGGGCTCGCCGCTGCCGACGATCGACCAGCGCAGGTCGGGCACCCGCCGACGGGCGTGACGGACCGCCGCGGCGACGTCCTCGAGCGCCTTGTGCGGCGCGTCCAGGCGGGTGACGGTGATCGCGGTCGGCGGCCCGTCCGGCGGGGCGGCCGGCGCGGGACGGTCGAGCGGCTCGATCCCCGGCGGCGCGATCAGCAGCCGTCGCTCGGGCACCCCGGCCGCCCGCAGCACGTCGGCGCTGCCGCCGCTGATCGTCACCGTCAGCGCCGCCCGCCGGCCGGCGATCCGGGTCCAGGGATCGTCGGCGCCCAGCTCGCGCCCGTAGCCGAGGAAGACCGCCGGCACGCCCAGCAGCCGCTGGGCCAGCAGCCCGGGGATCGTGGCGCTCTGGACCCCGATCACCACCGCGTCCGGCCGCCGGGCGGCGGCTGCGGCCAGGCCGGCGGCGCTGATCAGCGCGCGGTCGGCGGCGGCGCCGGCGGGACCGGGCAGCGGCACCCGCGGCAGCCGCCGGACCGGATGGCCGGCGTGCTGCGGCGGGCCGGGGGTCGACGAGAGCACCGACCAGTCGCTGTCGGGCAGCCAGCGCAGCCAGCCGTCGAGGAAGCGGGCGATCCCGCCCGGGGCGGGCGGGGCGTCGGGGGCGACCAGGAGCAGGCGGCGCACGGGCCGGCACGCTAGTCGATGGAGCCCGCGGTCATCGATCGCCGGTCACCGTTCCGCTGGTCCGCCGTTGGTACCGGCGACGGTGGCGGAACGGAACCGCCGCTATATCTTGGCGCGATGGGACACAGGGGTTGGGGGGTGGGCGTCGTCCTGGTCGGGCTGGCGCTGTCGCCGACGGCGGCCTTCGGGTCGACCGCCGAGGTGCGCACGGTCGGTGACGGCCCGGGCGCCGCGCACGGCCAGTTGACGATCACCGGGCAGGGCGCTGAGCGGAACGCGATCACGATCACCTCGGCCGGGCTCGGCCGGCTGCTGAACGGCGTGGTCGACGCCGGCGCGCCGCTGACCGGCAAGCTCGGCCAGGGACCGCACCTCGGCTGCCTGATCGCTCCGCTGCTGAACGCCGGGCTCTGCCTCGGCGAGGCACCGGACGACGGCGTGGTCGTGGATCTCGGCGCGGGGAACGACCTGCTCGACGCCCGCGGACTGGCGGCGGCCGACGCGGTCACGCGTTACGACCTCGGCAGCGGCGACGACCGTCTGCTCGGCGGTCCGGCTGCCGAGACGATCCTCCCGCGCGGCGGGGCTGACGACGTCTCCGGTGGCCCCGGGATCGACAGCGTGCAGTTCCCGGGCGACCAGGACGTCCGGGTCAGCCTGGACGGCATCGCCGACGACGGCCCCGACGGCCACGCGAACATCCGTCCCGACGTCGAGAACGTGCTGACCGGGCGGGGGAACGACGTGCTGATCGGCTCGGACGGCCCCAACGTGCTCGGCGGCGGCGAGGAGTACGCGGCCGATCCGATCGGGGTCGACCGGATCGAAGGCCGCGGCGGCAACGACGTCCTCTCGCTCGGCCGTGGCGTCGCCGACGGTGGCGAGGGCGACGACCAGCTGCAGGGCGGCTTCTTCGGCGGATCGGGCCTGCTCCTCGGGGGGCCTGGCAACGACCGGATCGAGGCCCACGGCACGTTCTCGGTCGACGCCGGCCTCGGCGACGACGTGATCGACTCGTCCTACCACTCGACGCTGCCGGTGGCGGCCAACGACATCGTCTGCGGGCCTGGCTTCGACACCGTTCGCGCGAACGCGATCGACACCGTGGCCGACGACTGCGAGCAGGTCACCCGCGTGAACTAGGACGGCCCACCCCGCTCGACCGTCCGCACGTCCCACCCGTCGGGCAGCAGCCAGCGGCCGCGGACCCACCGCACCGGCGTCCCGTCGGGCAGCGCCGCGCGCGCCCGGCCGGCCTCGGGCGCGCCCCACAACGTCGCCACGTAGGGCCGCTCGCGGTCGTCGCCGTCGCCGAGGCCGCGGGCCACGTGCTCGGCGGGGTGGCTGAGGACGATCGCCCCGGCCCGCACCCAGACCGGGGTCCGCTCGCGCGGGGTGGCGACGACGACCGTCCGGCCGCCCTCGACCTCGCGTCCCGACCAGGTCTCGATCCAGCGGCCGCGGGGGAGCGGCACCGCGCGCTCGCGCAGGCCCTCGTCGACCACCGGCGCGACCACCAGCGAGGGCCCGTAGGCGAACGCGTCCGGCACCGACCAGAGACGGTCGTCGGCCGGGTCCAGCCACGCCAGCGGCCGGATGATCGGCAGGCCGCTGCGGGCGGCGGTGCGGGCCGCCGCACGGACGTACGGCACCAGCATCTCGTGCAGCAGCGCGTAGCCGCGGAACAGGCCCAGCGTCTCGTGGTCGTAGGTCCACGGCTCCTGCTCCAGCCGCGCGTGGGCCTGCATCAGCGGGGTGAAGCAGCCCAGCTGCGCCCACCGCACCAGCAGCTCGGCGCTGCAGCGCTTGACGCCGGCGTCGCCGAGGTAGCCGCCGATGTCGTGCGACCAGTTCGAGATCCCCGAGTGGGCGGCCGAGACGGTCGCCGCCAGCAGCACCCGCAGCGACCAGAAGTCCGACGCCTGGTCGCCCGCCCACAGCATCCCCGTCGCCTGCTGGCCGGTCCAGCCGGAGCGGCCGAAGAGCACGCCCTCGCCGGGATGGACCCGCTCCAGCGCCCGCCGCATCGAGCGCCGGTAGTCGTCGCCCCAGCGCCAGGCCCGCACCGCCCCGGTCGAGCCGTCGGCGAAGCGGACGTCCTCCGGCAGGTAGTAGCCCTCGCCGTCGTCGGCCTTGATCCCGGCCACGCCCAGGCCCAGCACCGCCTCGGCCTGGGCCCGCCACCACCGCTCGCCGGGGCCGGTGAAGTCGATCGGCGACCCGCGCCCCATCCACCACTGGGCCAGGTAGGGCGCGTCGCCGTCGGCCAGGTCGCCGAGGTCGTCGTGCTCGTCGCCCTCCAGCGCCGCCTTGATCGCCTGCGCGTGGCCCGCCCCGTCGCCCGCCGGCGGCCGCACGTAGGCGCCGATCCGGGCGCCCTCGGCGTAGGTCTCCGCCGGCCGTCGGTGGAGCCGGATCGAGGCCGGGTCGGGCGGGGTCTGGCCGCCGGCCGAGTCGACGTTGACCCACGGCGTCACCCAGACCACCGTCCGCACCCCGTCGCCGCGCAGCCGCCCGACCATCCCGGCGAAGTCGGGGAACTGGTGGGGGTTCGGGCGCCAGGTGTTGTAGTTCGTCTCCCACGGCGAGTCGAGCACCACCGCGTCGACCGGGATCTCGTGCCAGCGGCAGCCGTGGACGTCCTCCTCGACCTGGTCCTGGTGGTCGTGGATGTCGCGCGACTTCCAGAACCCGTAGCCCCACACCGGCAGCAGCGCCGGCCGGCCGGTCGCGCGCTGGAAGGCCAGCAGACGCTGGACCGGCCCGGGGTGCAGGTGCAGCCGCAGCCGCAGCGGCCCGCTGACCGTCCGCACGCTGGGGCTGACCGCGCCGCCGTCGAGGAAGAACTGGGTGCCGTTGCCGGCGGTGTCCAGCCACGCCGCCCAGCCGGCGGCCGACTGCAGGAACGGCACCGGCGCGTAGTCGCCCTGGGGGATCCCGCCGGCGGCGGCCATCTCGGGCGCGCAGCCCGGTCCCAGGTAGCGACGGTCGGCGCCGAGCTGGATCCGGCGGCCGGCGTGGTCGACCGACGGGTGGTGGCGGGCGCCGAGCCCGCTCAGCCGCAGGTCGCCCGGGACCGGCCAGCGGACGCCCAGCCGCAGCGGCGGCGGCGCGCCAGGCCCAGGGCCCACCGCCAGGTCGACGTGGACGACGTCGGGCTCGGGCAGCGCGATCCGCAGCGTGCCCTCGCGGCCGGACGCGAACCGCAGCGCCAGCGTCGTCGCCGGCACCGCCGCGGGGGGCGGCAGCGTGCCGTTCGGCGGCGCGTCGGGGTCGAGCGAGGCCGGGGGACCGTCGCCCGGCCGCGGCACCACCGTCGCGGAGACCAGCGCGTCCAGCGCCCGCAGCCGCTCGCGCGCGACGACCCCCTCGGTCACGCGCACGAAGCGGTCGTCGACCGTGCCGTCGCGGACCCACGGCTCGATCGCGCGCACGACCGGGACGCCGTCGCGCATCACCGCGATCCGCAGCGGCGAACGGGTCAGGGTCACCGTCACCGGGCCCCGTTCGAGCAGGACCGGGGCGATCGCGGGGGTGGTGGCCACGGAGGCATGCTCGGGGCCGGGCGGCGCGTCGCGGTGAAGGTCCGGTGAAGGCCCGCGGGGCGCCGTCGGCGGCGGTGGCCCATCTCCTACACCGGCTCCGCCCGGACGGTTTCACGGACCGGGCTGCCGCCGGCCCCGGACCCAGCGGTGGATCGCCCGCTCCGTCCGAAACGACCTGCAAAATCAGGGGTTCCCCGGGACGGCCGATCGCGGCGGTGGCCTTCACACCATCGTCACCGATCGGATACGAAGCCGTCACTTCGGGGCTCGGCGACGGGCGGACCCTTGTCGTGACATGAGCCCCATGAACGGCAGCTCCCACCCGCCGGTCCCCGGCGACGAGCGCGGCCCAGGCGCGGGCGACGCCAGCGCGATCCCGCCGGCCCTCTCGCGCGCCGACCTCCACGTCCACTCGACGGCCTCGCAGCTGAGCAAGCTCGGGGTCCAGCGCTCGGTCGGGATGCCCGAGTGCGCCACCCCGCCGGAGGACGTCTACGAGCTGGCCAAGCGCCGCGGCATGGACTACGTGGTGATCAGCGACCACGACACCATCGCCGGCGCGCTGACGATCGCCGACCGTCCCGACGTGATCGTCGGAGAGGAGCTGACCGCCTGGTTCAAGGGCGAGCCGCAGGCCGTCCACGTGCTCGTCCTCGGCCTCAACCAGGACGACCACGACTGGCTCCAGGCCCACAGCCACGACGTCGTGCGCTGCGCCGAGTACCTGCACCAGAACGAGATCACGACCGCGCTGGCCCACCCCTTCTACTACGTCGAGGCGCCGCTGACCCCGCGCCACCGCCGCCAGCTGGCCGAGCTGTTCCCGATCTGGGAGGTCCGCAACGGCTCCCGCGCCCGCGAGCTGAACGCCCCGGCCGCCACCTACATCGACACCCACGGCGGGATCGGCGTCGGCGGCACCGACGACCACGCCGGCGTCGACATCGGCCGCACCTACACCGAGACCCCGCTGGCCTACACCGCCGAGGACTTCCTGGCCCACATCCGCGCCGGCCGCTGCGTCGCCAAGGGCATCCAGGGCGGCGCCGCCAAGTGGTCGCACGCCGCGATGGGGATCGCGATCCGGGCCCTCGGCACGCCCGAGTCCGGGACCGTCGCGCGGCCGCGGCCCGAGGCGATGCTGAAGATCGTCTCGCGGGTGATGAGCGAGGGCGACGTTCGCCGCGGTGAGGAGGGCGACGCCCCGGACGTCACCTCCGACGACGCCCGCGCACTGCTCCGCGCCTGGCTCGACGGCGTCGGCCTCGACGGCATGACCGAGGCCGAGCTGCTGGCGATGTTCCAGGAGGAGGGCTTCGAGCACGACGACCTCTACCGCCGCGCCCGCCGCGCCCACGAGCGCAAGCTGGCCACCGCGCTCGACTCGGTGCTCGGCGCCGCGGGCCGGATCGGCGAGGGCGACGGCGTCGGCTCGGTCGACCTCGGGGCGATCGGCGGCCAGCTGCTCGACGCGCTGGTGCCGGCGGTGCCCTACCTGCCCTCGACGGCCTTCCTCGGGCGCGAGCGGCGGAAGCTGAAGCCGCGGGTCGACGGCGAGCGCCACCGGGTGGCCCTGATCGCCGACGGGATCGGCGGGATGCACGGCGTCACCCACACGCTGAACACGATCCGCGAGCGCGGCGTGCCCGGCTTCGACGTCGAGGTGATCGGCACCGACGCCAACGTCGACCGCCGGCTGCCCGCGATCGCCGAGGTCGACATCCCCTTCTACGAGGGCCTGCAGGTCGGGATCCCGAGCGTCCCCTCGCTGGTCGAGCAGATCGCCGAGGGCCGCTACGACGTGGTCCACCTCTGCTCGCCCGGCCCCTCCGGGGTCGTCGGCCTGGCGCTGGCGAAGATGCTGGAGCTGCCGATCCTCGGCAGCTACCACACCGAGCTGGCCGCCTACACCGGCCTCCGCTCCGCCGACGCCGACCTCGAGGCCTACGCGACCGGCGCGATCGCGCTCTTCTACCAGCAGGCCGACGTCGTCCTGACGCCGAGCCCGCAGAGCGACGACGTCCTCCGCGGGCTCGGGATCGCCGGCGACCGGCTCGGCCGCTGGGACCGCGGGGTCGACATCGCCCGCTTCCGCCCGGAGCGCCGCGACCCGACCCTGATCGATCGCCTCGCCGGCCGCGAGCCGGGCCGCGCCGGCGAGCGGATCCACGTCCTCTACGCCGGCCGCCAGACCGAGGAGAAGGGCGTCCAGCTGCTGGCCGACGCCTTCCTCGCCGCCCGTGAGCGCGATCCGCGCCTGCACCTGGTGCTGGCCGGCGGCGGCCCCGAGGAGCACGTCCTCCGCGAGCGGCTGGGCGAGCACGCCAGCTTCCTCGGCTGGCTCTCCGGCGACCCGCTGGCCGACGTCTACGCCAGCGCCGACCTGTTCCTCTTCGCCAGCCGCACCGACACCTTCGGCCAGGTGCTGCTGGAGGCCCAGGCGTCCGGGCTGCCGGTCGTCGCCGTCGCCGAGGGCGGGCCGGTCTCGCTGATCGAGGACGGGGTCAGCGGGCTGCTGCGCCCGGCCGACGCCGGCGCGCTGGCCGACGCGGTGGTCGAGCTGGCCGCCAGCCCGCAGCGGCGCGCCGAGCTGGCGATCGGCGGGCTCGGGGCGGTCCAGGAGCGGACCTGGGACGCGGCGCTCGGCCGGCTGGCCGAGGGCTACCGGCGGGCGCTGGCCGCGGGCACGCTGCGGGCCGCCCGCCGCGACGCCGAGGCCGCCGCCACCCGCGAGGCCATCCGCCCCGCCGGTGAGCGGCGTGTCGCGTGAGTCGCTGAGCACGGCCGTCCTCCGCCCGCGGCCCGACCGCGGGCGGGCGGACGGCGCGGGGGCGCCGGCCGTCGGCGCCACCCGCCGCCACGGCCGGCGGCTGCGGATCGCCGACGTGACGCTCTGGTACGGCGAGCGCAGCGGCGGGATCAAGAGCTACCTCGACGCCAAGCGGCGCCACGCGGCGATCACCGGCGCCTACGAGCACCACGTCATTGTGCCCGGCCCGCGCGACGACGAGGGCGACGGGATGCACCGGATCCGCGGCGTCCGGGTGACCCGCAACGACTACCGGATCCCGCCCGGCGGCGGGGGACTGCGGCGGACGATCGAGCGGCTGCGGCCCGACGTGCTGCTGCTCCACGACCCCTTCTGGACCCCGCGCCAGGCGATCGCCGCCGCCCACGGCGCCGGCGCGCTGGTGGTCGCCGTCCACCACGGGTCGGCGGCGCTGGCCGCGGCCGGGATGCCGGGGCCGGACGCCGCCTGGCTGCCGGTCTTCCGGGCCTGGATGCACCACGCCTACCGCGACGTCGACGCGATCATGTCGGTGATCGACCCGGTCCCCGACAGCGGCCGCGCGGCCGACCTGCCGCTGCGGCTGGGGCTCGACCCGGCGTTCCGCCCGCAGCCGGACGTGGTCCGCGGCGACCACGTCCTCTACGCCGGCCGGCTCTCGCGCTCGAAGGGCGTGGGGGAGCTGCTGCGCGCCACCCGCGACGGCGACTGGCGGCTGGAGCTGGTCGGCGACGGTCCCTGGCGGACCGCGCTGCCGGCCGAGATCGAGGCGCTCGGGCTGAGCGACCGGGTGACGCTCGGCGACTACGTCCGCGATCCCGCCGAGCTGGCTCGTCGCTACGCCGCCGCCTCGTGCGTGGTGATGCCGGGCCCGAACGAGACCTTCGGCCTGGTCGGGCTCGAGGCGGCCGCCTGCGGCGCGCGGGTCGTGACCTGCGAGAGCGCGCCCTCGGCGGCGGCGATCGGCAGCCTCGGCCACGGCTACCGGGCCGGCGACGTCGACGGCCTGCGGCGCGCGATCGAGGCCGCCCGCCGGGCCGCGCCCGACGCCGGCGCGGCTGCGGCGCTGGCCTGGCGCCACGGCTGGACCGTCCTCTTCCACCAGGAGCTGCGCGACATGGTCGACCTGCTGGAGCGGCGCCGTCGCCGCGGAGCCGTGGCCGCATGAGCCCCGAGGACGCGATCCCGCGCCCCGCCCCGCTGCGGGCGCTGCCGTCGCTGCCCGCCGCCCGCCGCGCGGTCGACCCGCGCGACGCGATCGCGGTCACCGTCCACGACGTCGAGCCGGCGACCTGGGAGCGCTGCGCGCTGCTCCGCGAGTGGCTGGCCGACCACGGCGTCGCGCGGGTCACGCTGCTGGTGATCCCGGCCCCCGACCTGCACCCCTTCGACCGCCGCAGCCCGGCGCTGCGGGCCTGGCTGGGGGAGCGGATCGACGCCGGCGACGAGGTCGCCCAGCACGGCTTCCGCCACGAGCAGACCCGGCCGGCGGCGCCGCTGCGGCAGGCGGTCGCGCTCTGGCAGGGCGGCCGCGCGGCCGAGTTCGTCGGCCTCGACGCCGAGGAGACCGACCGCGCCGTCGCCGCCGGTCGCCGGATCCTGACCGACGCCGGGATCGAGCCGGACGGCTTCGTCGCCCCGGGCTTCGCCTACACGCCGTCGCTGCACGCGACGCTCCGCGACCGCTACGCGTGGTGGGCGACGATCGACGCGGTCCACGGCGGCTCCCGGCCGCGGCCGCTGCGGGCGCTGGCGCTCGGGCTCGGCGCCTCGACCCCGCTCAAGCGGTTCGCCTCGCCGGCGGTGCTGCGGACCGCGTCGCGGATCGGCGGCGGACCGGTGCGGCTGGAGCTGCACCCGGCCGACCTCGACCACCCGCGGCTGATCGCGGCGGCCGAGGACGTCCTCCGCCGCCACGCCCGCCGGCCGTCGGTCACCTACCGCGAGCTGGTCGCGGCGGCCTGACCCGATGACCTCCGGAAGCGGCCTGATCGAGCGGCAGGCCCCGCGCGCGTCGCGGCCGGTCGACGCGCTGGCCGAGGCGACGCTGCGGGCCAACTGGCGCAGCGGCGAGCGGCGCGGCGTGCCCTACGCCTTCACCTGCCCGTCGACGCCGCGCTACCGCCACCAGTGGCATTGGGACTCCTGCTTCAGCGCGATCGCCTGGACCCGGTTCGACCCCGCGCGCGCTCGCGAGGAGCTGCGGACCGTCGTCCGCGGCGGCGACCCGCGGATCGCCCCGCGGGTCGGCGCCCGCCCCGGGCTGCTGCCGCACACCGTCTTCTGGGACCGGCCGGCCGGCTGGCGGCGGGCGCCGTTCTACGCCACCCGCCGGATCGTCGGCGAGCTGGCGACCGCCTCGATCGGCCCGCCGCTGCTGCCGCTGGCCTGGGAGCGGGTCGCCGCCGCCGACCCGGCCGGCGATCCCGGCTTCGCGAGCGAGGCGCTGCCGGCCCTGACCGAGCACCTCGACTGGCTGGCCGCCGAGCGCGACCTGGCCGGCGACGGGCTGCTGACGATCCTCTTCCCGGACGAGTCGGGGCTCGACGACAGCCCCCAGTACGACCGGCCGTTCGGAGCCCTGGTCCACGACCGGCCCGGCTACTGGCTGCTGGTCGAGCGGGCCCGCCGGGTCGGCTACGACGCCCGCCGCTTCGCCGCCCGCCACGACCACCACGTGGTCGACGTCTGGACCACGACCGCCTACGCGCTGTCGCTGCACGCGATGGCGCGGCTGACCGGCGACCGGGCCTGGGCGACCCTCGCCGCCCGCAGCGAGCGGTCGCTGGTCGACCACTGCTGGGACGAGTCGGCGGGCCTCTTCCGTGATCTCGCCGGCCGCGGCCGGCGACCGGTGGCGGCCGGCGGCTGGTCGTCGCTGGCGCCGCTGCTGCTGCCGGGGATCCCGCTGCCGATCCGGCGCCGGCTGGCGGCCGAGCAGCTGCTGGCCCGCGACCGCTTCGCCGCCCCGGTCGGGATCCCGTCGGTCGCGATCGACGATCCGGCGCACCGGCCGAGCTTCGACCGCTGGCGGACCTGGCGCGGCCCGTCGTGGGTCAACGTCGCCTGGCTGCTGCTGCCGGCGCTGGCCGCGCTCGGCCACGAGGCCGAGGCCTCCGCGACCGCCGCGGCGCTGGTCGCCGCCGTCGAGCGCGAGGGCCTGCGCGAGTACTACGACCCGCGCGACGGCCGCGGCTACGGCGCGCGCGGGTTCGCCTGGTCGGCGCTGGCCTGCGACCTGGCCGACGGCGCGGCCGGGGCCTGGCCGGCGCCGGTCGGGGAGGGGCCGGGGTGAGCGCGGGGCGCTCAGCCTCAGCGGCGACGCTTGAGGACGATCCCCTCGAGGTGGTGGGCGACCGTCTCGCAGGCGTCGATCGCGCTCTCGAGCGCCGCGTAGATGTCCTTCCAGCGGATCACGAACAGCGGGTCGACGCCGATCTCGAACAGCGACGCGATCGCGTCGCGGCTGATCCGGTCGCCGTCGTTCTCCAGCCGGTGGATCTCGACCAGGAACGGCGACAGGTCGCTGCCGGTCCGCAGCGCCCGCAGCGCCAGCGCCAGCTGCTCGCCGCAGGCCACCAGGATGTCGGCCAGCTGGGTGGCCTGGTCGGTGGCCGCCTCGACCTGGTAGACGGAGAACATGTCGGCCGCCGCCTCGGCGTCGTCGACGATGTCGTCGAGCGCGGTCGCCAGCCGGTAGCCGTCGTCGATCTCGAACGGCGACGCCTGGGCGGCGCTGTGGCGGCTGAGCCGGTGGATGATGTCGTGGGCGATCCGGTCGCCCTCCTGCTCGCAGAGCACGAGGTCGCGGACCAGGCCGGCCTGCTCGGGGTAGTCGCGCACGAGGTCGCGCAGCAGCAGCGTCGAGCGCTGGATCGTGCGGCCGTACTCCTCGAGCAGGTCGAGCAGCGCGGTGTCGGTTCCGGTCGCGCGGAAGAAGAGCGGCATCGGTCGGGCGACGCTAGCGCCGAATCGCCTGCTGTTGCGCGTGATCGGCGCGGTTTCACATGCCGTTCACAGCTGGTTCACGGTCCGGTAACTGGCGCGCCCGCGGGCTGTCGCACACTCACGGGGCGATGAGCACCGTGACCCGATCCACGGACGACGTGGCCCCCGGAGCCCCCGCGGAGCCGATCCGCGTCGCCCAGGTCGAGATCCGGCCCCAGGAGGGGCTGGCCGTCGTCGCCGGTCGCGTCGTCCCGCTGTCGGTGCGCGAGTTCGAGCTGCTCTCGGCGCTCGCCACCCGCTCGGGACACGTCGTGGCCCGCGAGGAGCTGTTCTCGACGGTCTGGGGCGGTCCGCTCCGCCGCGGGGACCGCTCGATCGACGTCTACGTCCACAAGCTGCGCCAGAAGCTCGAGGCCGCGTCCCCGGGCTGGCGCTTCATCCACACCCACATCGGGTTCGGGTACCGGTTCGCGCCGGAGCCCGCGGCCTGATCGGGACGTCGTCGGCGGGCTCCCGCTCGTCGCCGACACACCACGTTCACATCGAGTTCACACCCCGGCCACACCCAGGTAACAGGATGCAGGAACGGCGCTGACACGCTGCCCTGCGTCACGTTCCCCTGACTGACTCAAGGAGACCACGTGCGAATTCGTACGTTTGCCGCGATGGGCGCGTCTGCCGTCCTCGCTCTCGGCGTCGCAGCCTGCGGTTCCGACGACAAGAAGAACGACACCACCGCGGCCAGCACCGGCACCGAGACCACGGCCAGCGCGTCGTTCTCCGGGGCGATCAACGCCGGCGGCTCGACGTTCGCCAAGCCGGTCTACGACACCTGGGGCGCGAAGCTCAAGTCCCAGGGCCTGACCTTCAACTACGCGGGCACCGGCTCGGGCGCGGGCATCGCCGGCGTCACCGACGGCACGCTCGACTTCGGCGGCACCGACTCGGCGATGGACGACGAGGAGATCGCCGCCGCCAAGAAGCAGGGCGAGATCGTCCACGTCCCGACGTTCTTCGGCGCGGTCGTGGCGGCCTACAACGTCAAGGGCCTCGAGACCGGCCTGAAGCTGGACGGCGCCACCCTCGCCGACATCTTCCTCGGCAAGATCAAGAACTGGAACGACAAGGCGATCGCCGATCAGAACTCCGGCGTGACGCTGCCGGACGAGAAGATCACCGTCGTCCACCGCTCCGACGAGTCGGGCACCACGAAGGCGTTCCTCTCGTACCTCGGCGCCTACTCCAAGGAGTGGGAGAAGGGCCCGGGCGTCGACAAGTCGGTCAAGTGGCCGACCGGCACCGGCGCCAAGGGCAACGACGGCGTCGCCGCCGCGGTCAAGCAGACCGAGGGCGCGATCGGCTACGTCGAGCAGGCCTACGCGCTGCAGAACGACTTCGCCTACGCCAGCCTGAAGAACAAGGCCGGCAACTACGTCGAGCCGACGCTGGAGTCCGTCTCCGCCGCCGGTGAGGGCGTCGAGGTCCCGGAGGACCTGCGGTTCGCGATCGGCGACGCCGACGGCGACCAGACCTACCCGGACGCGTCCGCCACGTTCGTCGTCCTGCCGAAGGACCTCTGCAAGGCCGGGAAGTCCGAGAGCGTCGCCAAGGACGTCAAGAACTACCTGACCTACGGGCTCACCACCGGTCAGGAAGAGGCCAAGCAGCTGGCCTACGCGCCGCTGCCGGACAGCATCCTGACGAAGGCCAAGGCCGTCGTCGACTCCCTCGAGTGCAACGGAGCGCCGATCTCCTGATCCGCGGTCGCGCCCACCGCGCACGCGTCCTCCCGCCCCGCCGCGATCTCGCGGCGGGGCGGGGGTCGTAGCGGCCCGGGCGCTCCGGTCCACCGGCGACCCCCACCGACAGCATGGAATCGAGCACCGCAACCGTCCCCAATCCCGACGCCGCGTCACGGCTCCGGCAGACGCTGGCCCGGACGAAGACCGGCAGCTGGCTCGACCCATGGGTCAAGTACGCGCTGACGGCCCTCGCCGGGCTGATCTTCGTCCTGCTCCTGTACTTCCTGATCAAGCTCGGGATCGAGTCCGAGCCGGTCTTCTCGGCGTACGGGTTCACCGACTTCGTGACGAAGGTCGACTGGCTGCCGTCGCAGGACACCTTCGGGGCCGGCGCGCTGGTCGCGGGCACGCTGATCACCTCGGTGGTCGCGCTGATCATCGGCGTCCCGGTCGCGGTCGCCACGGCGCTGTTCGTCACCGAGCTGGCGCCGGCGCGCTGGCGCGGGGTCATCGCCGGCACGCTCGAGCTGCTGGCCGCGGTCCCCTCGGTCGTCTACGGCCTCTGGGGCTTCCTCTTCCTGGCGCCGAAGCTGAAGGGCGCCGAGCAGTGGTTCGCCGACACCTTCTCGTTCATCCCCTTCATCGGGGGCGACGTCTCGGCGGCCAACTACTTCATCACCGGCCTGATCCTGGCGATCATGATCATCCCGATCGTCTCCGCGATCTCGCGCGAGGTGATGGCGACGGTCCCGGCCGACCACAAGGAGGCGGCCCTCGCCCTCGGCGCCACGCGCTGGGAGATGATCCGGACCGCCGTCCTGCCGTACTCGCGCGCCGGGATCGTCGGCGGCTCGATGCTCGGCCTCGGCCGGGCGCTGGGCGAGACGATCGCCGTCGCGATCCTGATCGGCGGCGCCACGGCCGGCGTCGGCGACTCGCTCTTCTCGCAGGGGTCGACCCTGGCCTCGGTGATCGCGCTGGAGTTCCAGGAGGCGACGTCGAGCCCCGAGCACCGCGCGGCGCTGATCGGCGCCGGCCTGCTGCTGTTCGCGGTCACGCTGGTGATCAACGCGGTCGCCCGCGGCTACATCACCCGCTCCGAGAGCCGGCTGAAGCGGGCCGAGCGCGACGCCAAGCGCGCGGTCGACGCCGCGGCCCGCGGCGAGCTGCCGAAGGCCCAGCGCCGACTGCTGACGCGGATCCCGCACCCGGAGCTGGTGACGAGCCTGGAGGGCCGCAAGCGGGTCGACCGCTGCGCCCGCGGGCTGGTCGCCTCGCTGACCGGCCTGGCGCTGCTGCCGCTGGCGCTGCTGCTCGGGTTCCTGCTCGTCAAGGGCGGCGGCTCGATCAGCTGGAGCTTCCTGACCTCCGATCCGACCGGCGCGGCCGGCGCGGTGGCGAACACGAACCGCTTCCTCGGCGACGCCGCGGTCCAGTCGCAGGCGGCCGACCTGGGCGGGATCCGCTCGGCGATCATCGGCACCCTCGAGGTGGTCGGGATCGCGGCGGCGATCGTGGTCCCGATCGGGATCGCGGTCGCGGTCTACCTGGTCGAGTACGGCGAGGGCACCTGGTTCGGCAACTTCGTCCGCTACCTGGTCGACGTGATGACCGGCGTGCCGTCGGTGGTCTTCGGCCTCTTCGTCTACATCACGCTGGTGGTCAGCCAGGTCGGCGGCGGGCCGTTCGCCGGCTGGAAGGCGTCGGTCGCGCTCGGTCTGCTGATGCTGCCGATCGTGATCAACGCGGCGCTGCCGGTGCTGCGGTTGGTGCCGCAGCAGCTGCGCGAGGCCGCGCTGGCGCTCGGCGTGCCCCGCTGGAAGGTGATCCTCCGGATCGTCCTGCCGACGGCGGCGCCGGGCCTGGTGACGGGCTCGCTGCTGGCGATCGCCCGCGCCGCCGGCGAGACCGCGCCGATCATCTTCACCGCCGGCGTCGCGACCGCGCTCGCCGGTGATCCGAACGGGCCGCTGAACACGCTGCCGGCCCAGATCTACGCCGACGTGACGGCCTCGTCGTCGGCCCAGCACGACCGGGCGTGGGGCGCTGCCCTGACCCTCGTCGTGCTGATCCTCCTCCTCAGCCTCATCGCCCGCCTCGCCCAGCGCAGGAGCCGCATCGCATGACCTCCGACCCGACCCGGGTGCGCGACCCGCGCACCAGCGACCCGCAGACCTCCGGTGGTATTCCCGTGAGCACCCACGACACCCCGCTGCAGACCCCGGCGTCGGTGGCCGACGGCCAGGCGCCGGTCGAGCACGCCAGCGCGACCACCGGCCACAGCGTGACGCTGCGGAACGTGAAGTCGTTCTACGGCGACAACATGGCGGTCAAGGGCGTCGACCTGGAGTACCGGGCGAACGAGGTGACGGCGATGATCGGGCCGTCCGGCTGCGGCAAGTCGACGCTGCTGCGCTCGATCAACCGGATGCACGAGGAGATCCCGGGCGCGCGCGTCGAGGGCGAGATCCTGCTCGACGGGGTCGACATCAACGCGTCGGGGACCGACGTGGTGGCGATCCGGCGGATGATCGGGATGGTCTTCCAGCGGCCGAACCCGTTCCCGACGATGTCGATCCGCGAGAACGTGGCGGCGGGCCTGAAGTTCAACAAGATCAAGGACGTCGACCACGACGACCGGGTCGAGTGGGCGCTGCGCGGGGCGGGTCTCTGGGACGAGGTCAAGGACCGGCTGAACGCGCCGGGCGTCGGCCTCTCGGGCGGTCAGCAGCAGCGGCTCTGCATCGCGCGCACGATCGCGATCAAGCCCGACGTGATCCTGATGGACGAGCCCTGCTCGGCGCTCGACCCGATCGCGACGCTGAAGGTCGAGGAGCTGATCCAGGAGCTGAAGCAGGACTTCACGATCGTCCTGGTGACGCACAACATGCAGCAGGCCGCGCGCGTCGGCGACCGGACGGCGTTCATGTACCTGGGCGATCTGGTCGAGGTCGACGCGACCGAGAAGATCTTCACCAACCCGAGCGACTCCCGGACGGAGGAGTACGTGTCCGGGAAGTTCTCCTGACCCGCGCGCCGGGCGCGGACGGCGGAGAGTAGGTTCGATCGGTGGCGACGAGGACGCATTACCGGGAAGAGCTGCTGGAGCTGGAGCGGGTGACGCTCGGTGCGCTGGGGCTGGTCGTGCGCCAGATCGAGCGCGTGACCGAGGCGCTGGAGCAGCAGGACGTCGAGCTGGGCACGTTCGTGATGGCGGACGACGACCGGATCGACGGCCGCTACCTGGAGGTCAACCAGGGCGTGCTGTCGCTGCTGGCGCTCCAGGCCCCGGTCGCGGGCGACCTGCGGCTGGTGGCGAGCCTGCTCCACATCGCCAAGCACTTCGAGCGGATGGGCGATCAGTGCGTGAACATCGCCAAGCTGATTCCGCTGACCGGCAACGACCCGCCGCGGCGGGCCGAGGTGCTGGGGCCGATCCTGCGGATGGGCGTGCTGGCGCGCGACGAGGTGGTTCAGTGCCGCCAGGCCCTGGAGCTGCGTGACGTCGATCTGGCCCTCGACCTGGTGCGGCGGGACCAGGAGCTGAACGAGCTCAACCGCGAGGTCTTCCGCCTGGCGATCGAGCTCGGCGACGACATCGACACCCGCGAGTGGCTGATGACCATGACCATGGTCGCCCGCGCCTTCGAGCGGGTCGGCGACAACGCCGTCGCGATCGGCGAGCAGGTGGCCTTCGTCGTCGACGGCCCCTCGCCCGAGTTCGAGGAGTCGGCTTCGCGGGCCTACCGCCGTGCCCAGCGGGCGCGGGGGCTGGTGCCGCCGGGGTCGGTGGCCGGTGGAGCGGTGGCTGGCGGTCCCGGGGGCGGGCCGATGGGCGGGCCTGGGGCGGCGGATGCTGGTCCTGGGTCGGCGGATGGTTCGGGCCGGCCGGGCGATGGGGCTGCGGGTGGCGGTGCGGCGGGCGATGGCGCGCCCGGGGGCGGCGCAGCCGGTGGTTCGACGGGCGGCGACGCCGGTGCCGATGGCCCGGGCGTCGAACGGCCCGACGCGGACGAGCCCGGGGCCCAGGGCGCCTGACGGGCGCGGCGGCGGCGACCGCGGCGAGTCGGGGCCGAGGGCGCCTGGCGCGCGGTCGGCGGGCCTGGCGGGTCAGGTCGGGGCGGGCCCGCGCTGGGGCAGGGCTGACGCGCGAAGCGGGTCGCGATCGACCGGCCCGCCGCGCGGCGGGGTCGAACACGGCGGGAGCCCGCACCGGCCCCGTGCACGTGACCGGCGACGAGCGGCAGCGCGCCAGGATGGCCGCCGGCGAGCGAGCCTCGCGGGCCTGCCGGGGGGCCGGGAGAGGTCCGCGGAGCCCGTCGATCGTCCGCGCTGTGCGGGGCGAACGGGCGGACGGCGCAAACGTGCCGTCCGTCACACGGTGCTCAGCGGGTTGTGAAGAAGTGGTGACTGTGACGTCACAAGTCGTTTCACACCCCCTGAGCCGACTAGACTTCGCCGCGATGCAGGAGAACTCCTCCGTCTCGAGCGTCGGCAGTTCAGCGGCCGCGGGCGGCACCCTGCGGGTCGCCCTGATCGACACCGACAGCGGTTTCCTCCACGTCCTCGGCAAGCGCTTCGAGCGCGCCGGGTGGCAGCAGCGCGTGCTGGCCAGCCCGGTCCCGGTCGAGGATCTGGTCGCGATGCGCCTCAGCGCCCTGGTCGTCGACGTCGGGGTCCTCGGCCCGCAGGCGTGGGAGTACCTGGAGAAGGTCGCCACCCGGATGCCGGGCTTGGGGATCATCGTCTGCACCGGCCAGTCGAGCGTGGCCCAGCGGGTCCGCGGCCTGCGCCTGGGGGCGGACGACTGGGTCGGCAAGCCCTGCCACCCGGAGGAGCTGATGGCCCGGATCGAGGCCGTCGTCCGCCGCCGTCGCCGGGTCGAGCCGCAGGAGGACCGTGGACCGCGCGTCTGCGGCGAGCTGGAGATCCGCGGGGATCAGTTCCAGGCCTTCGTCGCCGGCCAGTCGGCCGAGCTGACCAAGCGCGAGTTCGAGCTGATCGACCTGCTGGCCGGGGCCGAGGGCCGCGTGCTGGAGCGCGAGGAGATCTACCAGCGCGTCTGGGGCTACGCCATGGCCCGCGGCGACCGCTCGGTCGACGTCTTCGTCCGCAAGCTGCGCCAGAAGCTCGACAAGGCCTCGCCCAGCTGGCGCTACATCCACACCCACTTCGGCGTCGGCTACCGCTTCGCGCCCGAGCCGGTCGAGCCGCTGCCGGTCGCCGAGCCGGACCGCCGCGTCCGCTCGACCACCGACGCCCACCCGGTCGCCGAGACCGGCCCCGCCGCCGAGCACGAGCTCGAGCGCGCGGCCAGCTAGCCCCGCCCACGCACCACGACGTCGCCCGCCCGCTGCGACGTTCCGGTCGCTGGGCGTCCGGAGGGTGGCGGTGGGGCCCGGACGGCCGCCGGGCGCGCTGCCCGCTGTGACGTTCTGGTCGCTTGGCGTCCGGAAGGTGACGGTGGGGGCGGCCGGCCGCCGCGCGCCGCCCGCCGCGACGTTTCGGTCGCTCGGCGACCGGAAGGTGACGACGGCGAACGGCCGGTCGCCGGGCGCCGCGCGCTCAACGTCCGGCGACCACGTGCCGGGCGGGCCGCCGCGGCCCTGAGCGGTAGGCTGGGCCGGTGACCAGCAACGGCGTGCGCACCGCGGCGATCGTCGTCGGCCTGGCCCTGATCGTCTGGCTGGTGCCGGGCGGCGGGGACGGCGGAGCGGCCGTCGGCGCCACCCTCAGCGCCCTGTTCCTGGGCGCGATCGTCCTGCTCGGCATCCGGGCCTACCGCGAGACCCGCGGCCGGATCGAGATCCTGGGCGACGCCCACCGCCTGCTGCTCTACGGCGCCATCGGCATGATCGTCGTCGCCATGGCCGCCCGCCCGCGCCTGGTCGAGACCGGCGCCGGCACCGTCCTCTGGCTGGTCCTGGTGGGCTCGGCCGTGGCGATGCTGTTCGCGGTCTACCAGCGCTGGCGCGACGTCGTCTGACCGGCGGCGGAGCGGCGACACCGACCCGCTCAACCGTCGATCAGCG
The DNA here is from genome assembly GCF_034096925.1 of Patulibacter defluvii. Taxonomy (NCBI): domain Bacteria; kingdom Bacillati; phylum Actinomycetota; class Thermoleophilia; order Solirubrobacterales; family Patulibacteraceae; genus Patulibacter; species Patulibacter defluvii. Next base: position 40,206 of record NZ_JAWZSQ010000009.1, on the reverse strand, counting down.
CGATCCCCGCCACCCCGGCGAAGTGCCGGCCGTTGCCGGTGGCGAGCGGCAGCTCGTAGAGCCGGGCCGACGCGGCGATCCAGGCGTCGTGCGTCTGGGACCGGGCGCCCAGGGGGTGCCCGTCGCGGAGGGATTCGGCGCGGACGCTGGCCCATTCGGCGATCAGCTCCTGGTTCGGGGGGATGACGGTGACGGTGGAGATCGCCCGCGCGAGCGCGTTTCGCCGCGGCGAGCCCCAGCGGTGGATCTCGGCCCAGGCGAACAGCTCGGCCACGGTCACGAAGCTGACCAGCACGTGCTTGCCCGCGACCACCGGCGTCCAGCTCGCCGCCTGCCGCGGGCCCTTCAGCAGGCAGGAGAAGACGTCGGTGTCGAGCAGCACCGGCCCGGGCCGATCGCCGACCGCCCGGCCGGCCCGCGTCGATCGGGTGATCCGCGGCACCGGCACGTCAGGCCGCCCGGAGGGACGCAAGGAAGTGCTCCAGCTCGCGGTCGGCGTCGAAGATGCCGACGGCGAGCGCCGACGGCTCGTCGAGCGGGGCCGTTCCCTGGGCGGCGACCAGCGTCGGCCAGGTCCAGGTCTGGGCGTGGGCGGCGGCGTCGAGGCCCGGCAGGTCCGGCAGCGGGACCAGGCGCTCGACCGTGATCCGGTGCGGCTCGCCGCGGCCCGGCGCGAACGCACCGCGCCCGACGACGCGCACGCGCCGTCCGGCCAGGCGGTCGGCGCTCTGGCGCTGCTCGGGGGCGACCAGGCAGGCGACCGACGGCTGGGCCAGGCGGTCGAGCCGCCAGGTCGCGGGGTCGACCGCGTGGAGGGTGCCATCGATGATGGTGGTGGGGGAGTTGGACACGTCTTCGAATCTAGACGGATGCGGGGGAAAGTCCAGCGGGCGGGGGATGGGCGGGGGCGGGGCGTCGAGCAGCTGCTCGCGCGCGGGCTGACGGGACGTGGACATCAGCCACCAATCGGATCGTGAGGGCGTCGGCGAGGCCGCCGACCGGGTCGTGCCCGCGCATCAGGGCGATGATCACGGCGACGTAGTGACGGGTCTCGGGGAAGGGCGGGACGCAGTGGCAGCGGGCGACCGCGCCCTCGCCGGCGTTGTAGGCGGCGAGCGCCAGCTGGACGGCGCCGAAGCGGATGAGCAGCGAGCGCATCAGGCGCGCCTGGGCGTCGATCGCCGCCGGTGGATCGAAGGGGTCGCGCAGGCCGACCGCCCGCGCCGTGCCGGGCATGAACTGGGCGATCCCCTGGGCACCGGCCGGCGAGACCGCGCGCGGGTCGAAGCCGGACTCCTGCCGCAGCTGGGCCGCCAGCAGCGCGGCCGAGACGCGGTGGCGGACGCTCGCGCGGCGGATCGCCGCGCGGTACGCCGCCGGCACCCACGGCGGCAGCGCACTGGCACCGAACGGACGCGGGCCGGCCTCGAGGGTGCTGCCGGGGTCGCGCGTGAACTCCCAGTGCCATGGTTCCCACGCCATCGGCTTGCGGAAGCCGAACCGCGCGGCCCGCGCCGCCAGCCAGCCGTAGGAGGCGGCCGGGCCGAGGTCGAGCGCGATCCCCAGCCGGTGGTTGCTGCGACCGGGCGGGGCGACCATCCGCGGGTTCGGGTTGGCCGCGAACAGCCGCGCCTGCTCGGCGTTGGAGCGGAAGCCGCTGACCACCGTCAGGGCGCGGCCGTCGCGGCGGGCGGCGGCCCGCATCCGGTCGAAGGCGAGGGCGACGTCGGGACGCATCGGGCGGCCGTCGCGGCGCGCCAGCGGCCCGCGGTACTCGGCGCCGGTCGCGGCGTCCTCCAGGGAGAGCGCGGGCGGGGAGAGCTCGGCGGTCGCGGTCACCGCCTGCGAGAGCCGGATCCCGGCGACCAGGCGCGCGCCGTCGGCCCGGACGCGGACGGTCAGCGGCCCTCCCTCGGAGGCCTCGGCGTCCGGGAAGTCGACGGCGACCGCCTCCAGCCCGTTGTCGCGCGCCGTGCGGCGGGCGGCCACGACCGCGCGGGAGCGGAACGCGGCCTCGCTGAGGGCGGCCGGAAGCCCGGCCCGCCGCGGCCAGTCGGCCCGCATCCGGTCGGCGGCGGCGAGCGCGGCCAGGTCGACGGTGCGCTGACGCTCCTCGCGCCCACCGGCGGCGGCCGCGACGGCGCCGAGCACGCCGGCCAGCGACAACGCGATCAGCAGGAACAGGAGCACCAGCAGCAGCGCCTGGCCGCGTTCGCCGGGGGCCGTCGCGGGCGGCTGCGACACGGGGGTGGGGCGGACGTGGGCGCGGCCGATCCAGCCCGCCCGCAGCAGTCGCTGGGCGAGTGGGCCGGTCGCCCGCGGGGCCGGCATGACCGCGATCCCGTGGCGGGCGAGCGTCGTGGCGCAGGCGGCGAGCGCGGCCGTCGGTCCGGCGGCGTGGACGCGGCCGGCGGCGACCAGCAGCGGCAGAAACGGGGGACCCCACGGCCCGGCGAGGACGACGACCAGCGGGCCGAGGCCGTCGGCGACGGCCAGGCGGTCGACCGCGGCGACCGCCTGCCGGTCGTCGGCCGGCAGCGCCGCCTGGACCATGCGCCCGCGGGCGACGGCGGCGACGCCGCAGCGCTCGGCCCGGGCGACGCCGCGGCGGGCGGCACCGGTGGCGAACGGGCGGGGGAGGACGGTCTGCGAGGCAGCCGGATCGCCGTCCCAGAGCGCCACGACCGGGACCGCGCCGCGGCGCGCGATCAGCGGGCAGGCGACGGCGGCGCCGACGCTGGCCGCGCGCTCTCGCGGGGCGAGCACGACCTGGGGCCCGGCCGTCGGGCCGGTGGCGCGGGGCGCGCCGGCCATCGCCACCGCGGTCATCGGTCGTCGTTCCCGATCGGGCGCACGAGCACCGTCCGCTCGGCGTCGAAGCGGGCGACCAGGGCGCGCGGTCCCGCGGCCCGCACCCGCACCTGGACCCGATCGCCGCGGACGTGCACGGCGAGCCGGTCGGGAGCGAGGCCGGGGACCGCGGCCCGGGCGGCGGCGAGCGGATCCCGCCCCTGCAGCCGCGCGACGCCGGCGGCGTGGACGGCGGCACCGGCCGCCTCGCCCGCGCGCTGGGCCTGCAGGGCCACCGCCAGGGCAGCGAGCGCCAGCAGCGCCAGCGGCGCCAGCGCGACGACCTCGACCGCCGCCTGACCCTGCTCGCCGACGGATCCGCGACCGGTCATCGCTGGGCCTCGAAGCGGGCCCGACCCTCGACCTGGCCGAGCCGCCACGGCAGCAGCGACGGCACCGGCAGCCGGACGAGGATCGCGTCGCCCTCGCGGACGACGCTGGCGGCCCGGCCGCCGAGCGGCGCGGCCCGGCGGACGGCGGCGGTCGGATCGCGGCCGACGGCGGCCGCACGGGCCCCGGCGCGGGCGGCGGTGGCGGCCGACCACGCGGCGTAGCCGGCCAGGACGGCCTGCAGCAGGCCGAACATCAGCAGCATCAGCATCGGCAGCAGCGCGACCAGCTCGACCGACGCCTGGCCGCGCGGGTGGGGGGAGGGGGGCATGCCGCCAGGGTCGCCTGGGGCGCTGTGACGGAACCAGGGGCAAAGCGTGCCGAAACGGTGCCAATCGGGTGGGGAGATCGTGACGGCGGGCGGGGACGGGCCCGGCCGGCCGCCGACGTATCCTCGAAGGCGATGGCCGAGCGCGCCGCATCCCGCCGCGACCGACTCGCCGAGCAGCGCCGCACGCTGCCCGACGGGCCGGGCGTCTACCTCTTCCGCGACGACGCGGGCGAGGTGATCTACGTCGGCAAGGCGAAGTCGATCAAGAAGCGGGTCGCCAGCCACTTCGTCAACCCGGTGACCCGCGGCGCGGTCGAGATGGTCGACGTCGCCGACAGCATCGACTTCGTGCTCGTGGCCAGCGAGACCGAGGCGCTGCTGGTCGAGAACCGCTTCATCAAGCAGTACCAGCCCGAGTTCAACATCCGGCTGCGCGACGACAAGTCGTACCCCTACGTCTGCATCACGCTCGACGAGGACTACCCGCGGGTGTTCCTCACGCGCGAGAAGCACCGCCCCGGCCGCCGCTACTTCGGGCCCTACTCGAACGCCAAGCGGGTCCGCCACACGCTCGACCTGCTCGGGCGGCTGTTCCAGTTCCGCACCTGCGAGGGGGCCGAGCCCGGCCGCCGCTCCGGCTCGCCGTGCCTGGACTTCCACATCGACCGCTGCACCGCGCCCTGCGTCGGCTACGTCACCCGCGAGGAGTACCGCGACGCGATCGACGGGGTGATGACCTTCCTCGCCGGCCGCTACCGCGAGATCGAGGCGACGATCGAGGAGCGGATGCACGACGCGGCCGCCGCCCAGGAGTACGAGCGGGCGGCCCGCGAGCGCGACCGGCTGCAGGCGGTCCGCTCGCTGCTGGAGCGCCAGCGGGTGACCAGCGACAGCATCGGGACCCTCGACGTGATCGCGGTGACGGTCGACGGCGACGACGCCAACGCCCAGGTCTTCCAGGTCCGCGACGGCTCGCTGACCGACCGCCACTCCTTCTACCTGACCGGCGTCTCGGGCGAGGTCCCCGAGGTGCTGGAGCAGTTCCTGCTGCGCTACTACGCCGGCGCCACCGTGCCCCCGACGGTGCTCGTTCCCGACGAGGTCGACGAGCACGCCGCGCTGGCCGAGGCGCTGGCCGAGCTGCGCGGGGGCCGGGTCGAGGTCGCCACCCCGCAGCGCGGCGACCGCCGGCGGATGCTCGACATGGCTCGGCGCAACGCCGAGCTGGCCCTCGGGCAGGAGCGGCTGAAGGCCGAGCGCCGGCGCGAGCAGCGGGTCGAGGCGCTCTCCGACCTCCAGCGACGGCTCGACCTCGACCGGATCCCGGTCCGGATCGAGTGCTACGACATCTCGCACCTGATGGGGACCGAGACGGTCGCCTCGATGGTGGTGCTGGAGGGCGGCGCGCCGGCCAACGACCACTACCGCCGGTTCGTGATCCGCGACCTCGAGCCGGACACCCCGGACGACTTCCGGAGCATGAACGAGGTGCTGCGGCGTCGGCTGGCGCAGTGGACCCGTCAGCAGGAGAAGCCGGTCCACGAGCCGGGCCGCGACGAGTCGTTCGCGAGCCTGCCCGACCTGATCGTGATCGACGGCGGCAAGGGCCAGCTGTCGGCCGGGCTGGGGGCGCTCGAGCCGTTCGTCGAGCGCGGCGTGGCCGTCGTCTCGCTGGCCAAGCGGATCGAGGAGGTCTTCCTGCCCGGCCGCTCGGCGCCGATCCTGATGGGCCACGACACGCCGGCGCTGCAGCTGCTGCAGCGGGTCCGCGACGAGGCCCACCGGTTCGCGATCAGCCACCATCGCGGCCGCCGCGACCGGCGCCTGACCGGCTCGGTGCTCGACGACCTGACCGGCGTCGGCCCGGCCCGCAAGAAGGCGCTGCTGCAGCACTTCGGCTCGCCCGAGCGGGTCGTCGCCGCCTCGCGCGAGCAGCTGGAGGCGACGCCGGGCCTTCCCGGCAAGGTCGCGCGCGAGGTCTACGCGCAGCTCCACCGCACCCGCACCGGCGAGTGACCGGCCCTGGCGGACGGCGCACACGACGTCCCCTCCGATAGCCTGCACTGGGTCGCCCGAGTCCGCCGCGACCACGGTGGGGTCGGGCCGTCGTGGTTGCACATTCGCTCTGACTCGGACCCCACAAGGACGGTTCCATGCCCGTACGCGTCGGCATCAACGGCTTCGGCCGGATCGGCCGCAACGTCTTCCGCGCCGCCAAGGCCGCAGGAGCGGACATCGACTTCGTCGCGGTCAACGACCTGACCGACCCGAAGACGCTCGCCCACCTCGTCAAGTACGACTCGATCCTCGGGCCGTACCCGGGGACCGTCGAGGCCACCGACGGCGGCCTGATCGTCGACGGCGACGAGCTGAAGGTCTTCGCCGAGCGCGAGCCCGGCAACATCGACTGGGCGTCGGTCGGCGCCGACGTCGTGATCGAGTCGACCGGCTTCTTCACCGACGCGAACGTCGCCAAGGCCCACCTCAAGGGCGACGTCAAGAAGGTCGTCATCTCGGCGCCGGCCAAGAACGAGGACATCACCCTCGTGCTCGGCGTCAACGACGACCAGTACGACAAGGCCAGCCACCACGTCGTCTCGAACGCGTCCTGCACGACGAACTGCCTGGCGCCGTTCGCGAAGGTCGCCAACGACACGGTCGGCATCAAGCACGGCCTGATGACGACGATCCACGCCTACACCGGCGACCAGCGGCTGCTCGACGCGCCCCACAGCGACCTCCGCCGCGCCCGCGCCGCCGCCACCAACCTGGTCCCGGCCTCGACCGGCGCCGCCAAGGCCGTCGGCCTGGTGCTGCCGGAGCTGAACGGCAAGCTGTCCGGCTTCGCCGTCCGCGCCCCCGTCCCGACCGGCTCGGTCGTCGACCTGACCTTCGAGGCCGACCGCGCGACCTCGGCCGAGGAGCTGAACGCGGCGTTCAAGGCCGCCGCCGAGGGTCCGATGAAGGGCATCCTCCAGTACACGGAGGATCCGATCGTCTCGAGCGACATCGTCACCAACCCGCACAGCTCGATCGTCGACGGCCTGCTGACCTCGGTCATCGACGGCACGCTGGTGAAGGTCGTCTCCTGGTACGACAACGAGTGGGGCTACTCGAACCGCGTCGTCGACCTGGTCGGGCGCCTGCTCTAGACCACCCCGCCCGCTGCGCGGCCGGACGACGGCCGCGCGCGGGACCCTGGTCCGGCGCCGCCCCGCGCGGCGCCGGTCCCTCCGACGACCTCCCGACGCCCGAAGGATCCGCATGAGCTCCGACGCCCCGACCACGCCGGCCGCCATCCGCACGCTCGACGACCTGCAGGTCGACGGCAAGCGGGTCTTCGTGCGCGTCGACTTCAACGTCCCGCTGGCCGACGGCTCGATCACCGACGACACCCGGATCCAGGCCGCCCTTCCGACCCTGCGGCGGCTGCTCGACGACAGCGCCGCGCTGATCCTGGCCGCCCACCTCGGCCGCCCGAAGGGCGTCGACCCGGAGCTCTCGCTGGCGCCGGTCGCCGCCCGCCTGAGCGAGCTGCTGGCCCGCGACGTGACGCTCTCGCCCGAGGTCGTCGGCGGCGAGTCGACCCGCCTGGCCGCGGCGCTGCAGCCCGGTCAGGTGCTGATGCTGGAGAACGTCCGCTACGAGCCGGGCGAGACCAAGAACGACCCCGAGCTGGCGCGGGCCTACGCCGCGCTCAGCGACGGCGTCTTCGTCAACGACGCGTTCGGCGCCGCCCACCGCGCGCACGCGTCGACCGAGGGCGTCGCCCACCACGTCGAGCAGAAGGCCGCCGGCCTGCTGCTCCAGGGCGAGGTCGAGACGCTCGAGGGGATCCTGGCGGATCCGGGCTGGCCGCTGGTCGCGATCGTCGGCGGCGCCAAGGTGACCGACAAGATCGGCGTGATCGACGCCTTCCTGGAGCGCGCCGACACGATCCTGATCGGCGGCGCGATGTGCTTCCCGTTCTTCAAGGCCCAGGGCCACGAGGTCGGCTCGTCGCTCTGCGAGGAGGCCGGGGTCGAGCCCGCCGCCCGCGCGCTGCGCGACGCCGAGCTGAAGGGCTGCCGGCTGCTGCTGCCGGTCGACCTCTCGCTCGGCCGCGAGTTCTCGGCCGACACCGAGCAGCGCGACCTCGACGGGGTCGACGTCGAGGCGGGCTGGATGGGCCTCGACGTCGGGCCGAAGACCGCGGCCGCCTACCGCGAGGAGATCCTCGGCGCCGGCTCGGTCTTCTGGAACGGCCCGATGGGCGCCTTCGAGCTGGCCCCGTTCGCGCCCGGCACCCGCGCGGTCGCCGAGGCCGTGGCGGAGACCAGCGCCACCACCGTCGTCGGCGGCGGCGACAGCGCCGCGGCCCTCCAGCAGTTCGGCCTCGGCGACCAGGTCACCCACCTCTCGACCGGCGGCGGCGCGTCGCTGGAGCTGATCGAGGGCAAGGCCCTCCCCGGCGTCGAGGTGCTGCGCCAGGCCTAGCGCCGCGCCGCACCGTCCCCAACCGTCGTTCCCGAACCACACCGGAGCACCGCACCGATGACCCGCACGCCCTTCGTCGCCGGCAACTGGAAGATGCACAAGACGATCGCCGAGGCCGAGGCGTTCGTGAGCGGCGCGCTGCCGCTGGTCGGGGCGATCGACGACGTCCAGATCGGCGTCTGCGTCCCCTTCCCGTCGCTGCAGGCGGTCGTCGACTCGACCCGCGGCTCGTCGCTCCAGGTCTACGCCCAGAACGTCCACTGGGCCGAGCAGGGCGCCTACACCGGCGAGGTCTCGATCGCGATGCTCGACGAGCTCGAGGTCGCCGGCGTCGTCGTCGGCCACTCCGAGCGGCGCCAGTTCTTCGGCGAGACCGACGCCGACCTGCGCAAGAAGCTGCCGGCGATCCTGGCCGCGGGCCTGGAGCCGATCCTCTGCGTCGGCGAGACCGAGGAGCAGCGCGAGGCGGGGGAGACCGAGCGGGTCCTGCGCCACCAGGTCCAGGAGGGGCTGCACGACGTGGCCGACGGCGACCTGGCGAAGGTGACGATCGCCTACGAGCCGATCTGGGCGATCGGCACCGGCAAGGTCGCGACCCCGGAGCAGGCCCAGGACGCCTGCGCCTTCGTCCGCGCGCTGGTCGCCGCCCGCGACGCCGAGCAGGGCGAGCAGCTGCGGGTCCAGTACGGCGGCTCGGTCAAGCCGGAGAACGCCCAGGAGCTGCTGGCGCTGCCCGACGTCGACGGCGCGCTGGTCGGCGGCGCGGCGCTCGACCCGGCCTCGTTCGCCGCGATCGTCGAGGCCGCGCGGGCATGAGCGACGCGCCGGACGCCCAGCCGTCGCGCAACGGCGCCGAGCCGCTGCCCGCCACGCGCAGCTCGCTGGCCGCGGGCCTGACCGCCGACGTCGGCGTCACCCGCGACGACTGGGCGCCCGGCGTCTGCCTGGTGATCCTGGACGGCTTCGGCCTGGCGCCGGACGGTCCCGGGAACGCGGTCAGCCTGGCCCGCACTCCGACCTTCGACGGCCTCTGGGCGCGCTACCCGCACGCCCAGCTGACCGCCTGCGGCCCGGCCGTCGGCCTGCCCGAGGGCCAGATGGGCAACAGCGAGGTCGGCCACCTGAACCTCGGCGCCGGCGCGGTCGTCAAGCAGGACCTGGCCCGGATCGACGACGCGGTCGCCGACGGCTCGATCCGCGAGGTCGCGGCGATCCGCGAGGCGCTGGAGCGGGTGGCGGAGGCCGGGCGCGCGGGGGAGGAGGGCGATCGACTGCACCTGATCGGCCTGGTCTCCGACGGCGGCGTCCACTCCTCGATGGAGCACCTGAAGGCGCTGATCGACGCGGCCGCGGCGGCCGGCGTCCGCGACGTCGTGGTGCACGCGTTCAGCGACGGCCGCGACACGCTGCCGACCGCCGGCGCCGGCTACCTGGAGACCGTCGAGGGCTGGTGCGCGGAGGCCTCCGAGGAGGCCAGCGGCCGTCGGGTCCGGGTCGGCTCGGTGATCGGGCGCTACTTCGCGATGGACCGCGACTCGCGCTGGGAGCGGATCCAGCAGGCCTACGACCTGCTCGTCCACGGCGAGGCGCCGCACCGCGCGTCGACCGCGGTCCAGGCGGTGCGCGAGGCCTACGAGCGCGACGAGACCGACGAGTTCGTGACCGCGACCGCGGTCGGCGACGAGGCCACGATCCGCCCCGGCGACACGGTCCTGGTCTTCAACTTCCGCCCCGACCGCGTGCGCGAGATCACCCGCGCGTTGGCTGGGGTGGGGGGGATCGCTGACATGGAGGTCGACCGTCAGGCCGCGGCGCCGCACCCCGAGCAGGTCGACCCGGCGCTGCCGCCGGTGGCCGCCGATCGCTACGTCTGCATGACGGAGTACAAGGCCGACTGGCCGTACCCGATCGCCTTCCCGCCGCGCAACCCCGAGGTGACGCTGGCGGACGTGATCGAGGCCACCGGCGGGGCCCAGATCCACGTCGCGGAGACGGAGAAGTACCCGCACGTGACGTACTTCTTCAACGGCGGGATCGAGGCCGAGCACCGCGACGAGTTCCGCGACGTGGTGCCGAGCCCGCGCGACGTGGCGACCTACGACCTGAAGCCGCAGATGTCGGCCCGCGAGGCGGCGGACGCGTTCGTGCGGCTCTGGCGCGAGCACGGCCCGACCTTCGGGATCATCAACTTCGCCAACCCCGACATGGTCGGCCACACCGGCGTGATCCCGGCCGCCGTGCGGGCGATCGAGGTCGTCGACGGCTGCCTGGCCGACGTGGTGGCGGCGGTCACCGAGAGCGGCGGGGTCTGCCTGGTCACCGCCGACCACGGCAACGCCGACAACATGCTCGAGCCCGATGGCTCGCCGAACACCGCCCACTCGCTGAACCCGGTGCCGTTCGTCGTCACCCGCGAGGGGCTGACGCTGCGCGACGAGGGGATCCTCGCCGATGTCGCTCCGACCGTCCTCGACCTGCTCGGCGTGGTCCAGCCGGAGGCGATGACGGGTCGCTCGATGATCGTCTCGTAGGACGAACGAGGAGCGGGCTCCCGTCCCGGAGAGCCCGCTCCCGCTTCGTCCTTCGTTGGCGCTGCTCCGGCCAGTCCCGTCCCGGAGACCGTGGCCGGAGGCGCCGCTCAGCCTCGCAGCGGGCCGAGCAGCGCGGCCACCTTCGCCAGCCGCGCGCCCTGATAGCGGGCGATCCCGAGGATGCCCTCGGGGACGTTGCCGTCCTCGAGGGCGCCGCTCGCGACCGCGGTGCCGTAGGGGTTGCCGCCGTTGGCGAAGATCGATGCGTCGGTGTAGCCGGGCGGCACGATCACCGAGCCCCAGTGGTGGAAGACGTTCTCGACGGCGAGGATCGTCGACTCGTTGCCGCCGTGGGTGTTCATCGCCGAGGTGAAGGCGGTCGCGGCCTTGTTGGCCAGCTGCCCGGCCTGCCAGGCGCCGCCGAGGGTGTCGATGAACTGCTTCAGCTGCGCCGCGGGGTTGCCGAAACGGGTCGGGGTGCCGAGCGCGTAGCCGTCGGCCCAGATCAGGTCGTCGGCGGTCGCCACCGCGACGTCCTGGGTGGCGTCGTGGTGGGCCTGCCAGGCCGGGTTGGCGGCGATCGCCTCGGGCGGAGCCAGCTCGGCGACGCGACGCAGGCGCACCTCGGCGCCCTCCTGCTCGGCGCCGGCGGCGAGCGCCTGGGCCAGCTGGTGGACGTGACCGGTGGCGGAGTAGTAGACGATGGCGATCTTCGTGCTCATGGGGGCGTCCCGGGATCGGGGAAGTTGCGTTAACAATTGTTGCGTCCGCAGCATATCGGGACCGCGGTCCGCTTGCAACCCGGAGCGGTCCGTTCCTTGCGGGTGCAACAATGGAGCGACACGACGTAGGAGCCCCGATGTCCGAGACCGCCACCGCCACCGCCGCCCCCCGCCTGCTCGACCGGCGCGAGTTGGCCGCCTGGCGCGGCCTGGTCCGGACCCACGCCCTGCTGGAGCGCGAGTTCGAGGCCGAGCTGATCCGCGACCACGGGCTGCAGCTGACCGCCTACGAGGTTCTGATGCACCTGGTCGACGCCCAGGACGGGCGGCTGCGGCTCTCCGACCTGGCGACCCTGGCGGTGCTCAGCCGCAGCGGCCTGACGCGCCTGATCGATCGCCTGGAGCGCGAGGGGCTGGTCGTCCGCGAGCGCTGCCCGAGTGACGCCCGCGGCTACTTCGCGGTCATCACCGACAAGGGCCGCGAGCAGGTGACGGCCGCCCGTCGCGACTACCTCGACAACGTCCGGCGCCACTTCCTCGACCTCGTCGGTCCCGAGGAGCAGGAGCAGCTGGGCGCGATCTGGACCCGGATCCTGCAGGCGCTGGAGCCGGGCCTGAAGCCCTGAGACGGCGGGGGCGGGGGCGGGGGCGGGCGCGCGGCGTCGCCGCCCGCCCGCCGCGATCGCTCAGACGGTCGCCGGCTCCGCCTCGCGCTGCTCGTCCGCGGCCTCGATCGTCTCCGGCCTGTCGGCCGTGCGGATCGCGATCCGCTTCGGCTTGACCGCCTCCGGCTTCGGGATCCGGACCTCGAGCACGCCGCGGTCGAACTCGGCCTCGATCCGCTCGGCGTCGACGCCCTGGGGGAGCGTGAGCTGGCGCCGGAAGCTGCCGCTCGCGCGCTCGGCGCGGACGAAGCCGCCGTGCTGCTCCTGGCGGTGGAGCTGGCGGGTGCCGGAGAGGGTCAGCGTGTCGCCCTCGACCTCGACCGCGACCTCGTCCCGGTCGACGCCGGGCAGATCGGCGATCAGGACGTACTGGTCGTCCCGCTCGACCAGGTCGACCGCGGGCGTCCAGCGAGCCGTGCCGGCCGCGGTCGTCGTCGGGTCGAAGAAGGCGGAGAAGACCTGGTTGACCTGCTGCTGCAGCGATCCGAGCTCGCGGGTCGGATCCCAACGCACGATCGTCATGGTGGTGGACCTCCTGGGTCGGTCGGTTCTCGTTCTGTGCCGAGTATTAAATCTCAGTCCAGACATGTCAAGTTATCTCGCGGGCGATCGCCGGCCCGCGGTCACCGCCGCCCGCGGCCTACGATGGCTCGCGATGGATCCCGCTGCCGCCCCCGCCGTCCCGAGCCTCGACGCGCCGCCGCGCCCCGCCGCCGAGCGCCCGCGGGAGGTCTTCCGGATCGAGGCCCGGGACCCGGGGTCGCTGGCCCGCGCCGGCGTGATCGCCACCGCCCGCGGCGAGGTCCGCACGCCCGGCTTCGTCCCGCTGGCCACCAAGGCGACCGTCCGCGGGCTGCTGCCGAGCGAGGTCCGCGAGCTCGGCTACGACATCGTCCTCGGCAACACCTTCCACCTGATGCTGTCGCCGGGCCACGAGCTGATCCGCGGCCACGGCGGGCTCCACCGGTTCATGGGCTGGGACGGGCCGATCATCACCGACTCCGGCGGCTTCCAGGTCTTCTCGCTCGGGCACGGGGCGGTCGCCGACGAGATCAAGGGCCGGACCGGGGCGGCCGGGACCGGCGGCGTCCGCTCGCACGGCCGGATCGACGAGATCGGCGAGCAGGGCGTCGCCTTCCGCTCGCACCTCGACGGGTCGAAGCAGTTCCTCTCGCCCGAGCGGTCGATGGAGGTCCAGGCCGCGCTCGGCACCGACCTGGCCGTGGTCTTCGACGAGTGCACGCCGTTCCACGTCGACCGCGACTACACCGCTCGCTCGACCGAGCGCACCCACCGCTGGCTGGAGCGCTGCCTGACCTGGCACGAGCAGCACGCGCCCGGCTGGCAGCTGGTCTACGGGATCGTCCAGGGCGGGGTCCACCACGACCTGCGGATCGAGGCGGCGGAGACGGTCGCCGCGTCGCGCGCCGACGCGATCGCGATCGGCGGCTCGCTCGGCGGCCACAAGCAGCAGATGTACGAGGTGGTCGGCTGGACCACCGCCCGGCTCGGCGGCGCCTACGAGCACAAGCCCCGCCACCTGCTGGGGATCGGCGAGATCGACGACCTGGTGCGCGGGGTCGAGCAGGGGATCGACACCTTCGACTGCGCGATGCCGACCCGGCTCGGCCGCCACGGGATGGCGCTCGTGCCCGAGCCCGAGAAGCGCTGGCGGGTCGACCTGACCCAGGCCCGCTGGAAGGACAGTGACGAGCCGCTCTGCGAGGGCTGCCCGTGCCCGGCCTGCGCGGTCGGCTTCAGCCGCGGCTACCTGCGCTACCTGACCCACCAGCGCGAGCTGCTGGGGATGCGGCTGCTGACCCAGCACAACCTGGCCTTCGTCCAGCGCGTGATGGCCCGCCTGCGGCAGGCGATCGTCGACGGGCGGCTGGCCGAGGAGGCCGCCGCGATCCGCGGCGGCGCGCTGCCGTAGGCGCTGGTCGCCTACTTCTGCTGGTTGTTATTGATCAGCTTGTCGATCTGGTTGCTGATGTCGTCGACCGTGTTGCCGACGACGTCGTTCAGCCGCGGCGCGATCTCCTGGCCGACGACGAAGTAGATCGCGCCGCCGACGATCGCGGCCAGCACCACCAGGATCAGCACGGCGCGGATCAGCCGGCCGAGGCAGCCGCGGCGCTTGGCCGGCTGCTGGGCGGGCGGCTGGACCCAGCCGCCCGGCTGCGGGTCGCGGCGGGGGGCGGCGGCGACCGCCTCGCGCGGGGCGCGGCGCGGCTCGCGGACGGTCCGCCGCGGAACCGCCGGGCGCTCCTCGGTCTCGCGCCGGCGGCCGGCGGCCGGCTGCAGCAGCGTCCGGTCGTCGTCCTCCTCGTCGACCGGGTCGAAGTCGCGCTCGATGCTGGCGATCGCGTCGCGGGGGACGATCGCCGTCGCCCCGGTGCCGGGATCGACGATCCGGGTGCGGGCGTCGTCCTCGCCGTCGCCGCCGAAGGCGCCGTCCTCGATCGCCGACGCGTAGGCCTCGGCGCTGGCGTAGCGCATCCCCGGGTCGAGGCTGAGGGCGCGGTCGACGACCAGGCCCAGCTCCGGCGGGACCTCGGCGTTCAGCTGGTCGAGCAGCGGCGGGGCCTCGCGCTGTTGCTTCAGCGCCAGCTCGGCCAGCGAGTCGGCCTCGTAGGGCAGCCGCGCCGCGAGCATCTGGTAGGTGACGACGCCGAGCGCGTAGATGTCGGCGGCGGGACCGACGTCGCCGCCGGTCGCCTGCTCCGGCGCCAGGTAGCTGGCGGTGCCGACGACCGAGCCGATCTGGGTGATCGACGACTCCTCGGCCATCGCCTTCGCGATCCCGAAGTCGGCGATCTTGACCGTGCCGTCCTCGGAGAGCAGGATGTTGCCCGGCTTGACGTCGCGGTGGATGACGCCGTTGCGGTGGGCGTAGTCGAGCCCGCGGGCCGCCTGGCCGACGAGCGAGACCGTCTCCGGCACCGACAGGTAGCCGCGCTCGTGCAGCAGCTCGGCCCCGGACTGGCCGCGGACCGCCTCCATCACGATGAAGTAGCGGCCGGAGTCGTCGTCGAAGCCGAAGTCGAAGACCTGGACGATGTTGTTGTGCACCAGCCGCGCGGCCGACAGCGCCTCGCGGCGGAAGCGGCTGACGAACTGGCGGTCGTCGGCCAGGTGCTCGGCCAGCAGCTTGACCGCGACGTGGCGCTCCAGCCGCCGGTCGAAGGCCAGGCGGACGGTCGACATCCCGCCGCTGCCCAGCCGGTCGCCGAGCTCGTAGCGGCCCACCAGCAGGTCGCTCATCGGTCCCCCTTCACGGCGTCGCGGAAGTCCTTCCAGGCCTCGCGGGCATCCTTCTGGGCCCGCTTGGCGGCGTCCTTGAAGCGGCGGCGCGCCTCGTCGGCGTTGCGCGGCAGGCCGGTGCCCTCGTCGGCGCCCGGATCGACCCCGCCCGAGTCGCCGTCGCCGGGATCGGTGGTCGGCGGCGGCGTGGTCTGGGTCGGCGGCGGCGTGGTCTCGGTCGTCGTCGTGGTCGGCGGCGGCTGGGTGTCGGTCGTCGTCTCGGGGACCGTGTCGGTCGTCGTCGTGTCGGTGGTCGTCGTCGACTGCTCCTGGCAGTCGCTGTCGATCTTCGTCTGCAGCGCCTCGAAGCCCTCGCGCAGCCGTCGCACCAGCCGGTCGTCGACCGAGCCGGGCAGCTCCTCGACCCGCTGCTTGCCGGCGACCGCCGCGTCGCGGGCCGCGGCGCACTGGTTGTCGGCCGCCGCGTCGCGGGCGTCCTGCAGGCTCTCCTGGAGCGCGCTGGCCGACTGCGGATCGAGCAGCTTCGAGTCGCCGCCGCACCCGGGGAGGGCGACCGCGGCGGTGCAGAGCAGGACGAAGGGAAGGGAGGCGCGCATCTGGGGGGCGATCCGCTGGAGGCTACCGGCCGAACTGCAGGCGGTCGGCCAGTGACGGGGGCAGGCGGGCGTCGCGGATCGCGCGGGCGGCGCCCTCGACGTCGTAGGGCACCCGCCGCCAGGTCGCACGGCCTTCGAGCGGATCCAGCTCCAGCCAGGCGGCGCGCGGATCCTCGTCGCGCGGCTGGCCGACGCTGCCCGGGTTGAGCAGCCAGCGGCGGGCGCCGAGCAGGATCTCGTCGCCGTCGCCGCGGCGGGCGAAGACCACCGGGTCGCGGCCGGCCTTGGCGAACGAGAGCGCCACGTGACTGTGCCCGATCAGCGCCACCTGGTCCTCGAACGCCTCCAGCGAGCGCTCGGCCTGCTCGTCGCTGAGGACGTATTCCCAGACCGGGTGCAGGGGGCTGCCGTGGGCCAGCACGCAGCCCTGGACCTCGGCGCTCGGCTGGAGGCCGGCCAGCCACTCGCGGTGCTCGCCCTGCAGCTCGTCGGCCGTCCAGGCGGCCGCGGCGGCCGCGTCGGGGGTGAACTCGGCGCTCGACAGGGCCCCGATCGCCACCAGGTCGTGGTTGCCGGCCAGGCTGATCGCGGCGAACTGGCGGATCGCCGCGCAGCAGCCGTTCGGATCGGCGCCGTAGCCGACGATGTCGCCGAGGCACCAGATCTCGTCGCAGCCGCGATCGTCGGCGTCGGCGAGGACGGCGTCGAGGGCGTGACGGTTGCCGTGGATGTCGGAGAGGACCGCGACGTGCATACTCGGAGGGATGGTGCGTGCCCAGAGGCCGCTCGCTGCCGGAGCGGCGACGCTCGTCGTGGCCCAGGCGGCGGTGGTCGCACTGCGTCCGAGGACGCGATTCCCGCTCGCCCGGACCGCCTCGGCCCGACCGATCGACCCGGGATCGTACTTCACCCCGGACCAGCTGGACCGCGCGCGTCGCTTCCGGCGGCCCCAGGCGGCGCTCGGCTGGGCGTCGACGGCGGTCGAGGCGGGGCTGCTGCTGGCCCTGGCGCGCCGCCGCCGCTGGGCGCCGTGGGGCGCCGACCAGCCGCCCGCGGCCACCGACGACCCGGAACCGGAGCCCGCCGGCCCGCCGCCGGGCTGGTTCGAGCGCCATCCGCTGGCCGCCGGCGCGGCCGCCGGGGCGGTGACGGTCGCCGCCGTCGGGCTGGCGCCGCTGCCGCTGGCCGCGCTCGCCCGCCGGCGGGCGCTGCGGGCGGGCCTGGCGACCGGCAGCTGGGGGCTGTGGGCGGCCGACGCCGGCCGCTCGACCGCGCTCAGCGGGGTGGCGGGGGCGGTCCTCGGGGCCGGCACCGTCGGCCTGGTGCGGCGCTGGCCGCAGCGCTGGTGGCTGCCCGGCGCCGGCCTCGGCCTCGGGGCCTCGGCGGCGCTGACCTTCGCCGCGCCGCTGCTGATCGAGCCGCTCTTCACCCGCACGGTGCCCGCCGACCCGGCGCTGACCGCCGACGTCCGGGCGCTGGCGCGGCGGGCCGGGGTCCACGTCGACCGGGTGCTGGTCTCGGACGCCAGCCGCCGCACGACCGCCGTCAACGCCCACGTCAGCGGGCTCGGGCGCTCGCGGCGGGTGGTCTTCTGGGACACGTTGCTGGAGCGCTTCTCGGCCCGCGAGGCGCGGGTCGTGGTGGCCCACGAGCTGTCGCACGTCGTCCACCGCGACATCCCGCGCGGACTGGCCTTCCTGGCGATCGTCGTCGGACCGGCGACCCGCGCGACGGCGGTCCTGGCCGAGGCGCTGACCCGGCCCGGCGCCGGTCACCCGGACGGCCGCGGCGGCACGCTGCCGGTGACCGTCCCGGGGGTGCTGCTGGCCGGCGGCGCGGTCGGGGCGCTGCTGGCCTCGGCCTCGGGCCAGCTCTCGCGGGCGATCGAGCGGCGGGCCGACGCCGACGCGCTGCGCTGGTCGGGCGACCCGGCGGCGATGGTCGAGTTCCAGCAGAAGATCGTGGTGGCGAACCTCGGCGATCCCGATCCGCGCGGGCTCGCGCGCCTCAGCCAGCTGCTGCTCGGCACCCACCCGACCACGATCGAGCGGATCGCCGCGGCGGTTGGCCACGCCGCCGAGGCGGGGATCGCCCTGCCCGCCCCGCGGCCGCCGCGGCTGGCGGCGGGGGAGGGACCGGCGTGAAGGTGACGGTGGTGGCCGTCGGCAAGGCCCGCGCGCCCTACCTCGACGACCTGGCCCACTACGAGAAGCTGCTGCGGCCGTACGTGAAGCTGGAGTCGATCGAGCTGCGCGACGACGCCGACGCGGCCCAGGTCGCCCGGCGGGTGCCCGACCGCGCCCACTGCGTGCTGCTGGCGATCGACGCGCCGACCCGCGACAGCGTCGCCGCCGCCGACTGGCTGGAGCAGCGGCGGGCCAGCGGCCGCGACCTCTGCTTCGTGCTCGGCGGCGCCGACGGGCTGGCGCTGGAGCGGGCCGACGAACGGCTCTCCTTCGGGCCGATCACGCTGCCCCACCAGCTGGCGCGGGTGATCGTGCTGGAGCAGCTCTACCGCGCCCACCGGATCCTGCGCGGCGAGCCGTACCACCACTGAGCGGGACTCAGGGCGCCAGCACCCGCGCCACCGCCAGCACGTGCTCGTCCGGCCGCGGGTCCTCGTCGAGCGACCAGACGGCGGAGAGGACGGCCTGGACGAAGCCCCAGCCGCGGACGCGGGCCTCGTCGAAGCCGGTCGCGGCGGCGATCCGGCGGCAGCGGCCGGCGGCCAGCTCGGCCACCCGCTGGCCGTGCTCGAGCGGGTTGTAGAGGAAGGCCGCCGGCTCGTAGGTGGCGTCGCCGCGGAGGCCGTGGGGGTCGATCGCCAGCCAGCCGCGGGCGTCGTCGCGGAGGATGTTGTCGTGGTGCAGGTCGCCGTGCAGCAGCACGTCGCCGTCGGCGGTGGCCAGCAGCTGCTCCGCCACCCGCGCGGCGCTCGCCACCAGCCCGCCGGGGAACGGATCGCCCGCCGGATGGGCGCGGAGGTGGTCGTCGAGCTCGGCCACCCGCTCGCGCAGGGTCGGCAGCGACGCGAACGTCACCCCTCCGTCGTCGGGGCGGTGGAAGGCCCCGATCACGGCGCCGAGCGCGTCGCAGGCCTCGTCGTCGCGGACGTCGGCCAGCGTCGCCAGCAGGGTCCCGGGCACCACCTGCTCCAGCAGCAGCGCGCCCTCGTCGGCGGCCGACTCCAGCAGCCGGCAGGCGCCGCGGCCCTCGGCCAGGGTCAGCCAGGCGGCCTCGGGACGGAGGATCTCCGGATCCGGCGAGAGCTTCAGCACGCACGCCGCGCCGTCGTCGTCGCGGACGGTTGCCGCGACCCAGTTGTAGGAGAGCGGGAAGGGCCGCAGCGGGCCGAGCCCCCAGCGGGTCCTCCAGCCCTCGATCGTGGCCGGTAGCTCGTCGATCCAGGCCCGGGCCGGCTCGCCGTGGATCGCCAGCAGCCGCCGGCGGAAGGCCGGGTCGAGGGGCGCGGGGGAGGGGAGCGGGGGCACCGGACCATTCTCGCGGGCGGCGGGTCGACGGGCTCGAACCGGCGGGGCGCCCGGCCGGAGCCGCGTCGCGCGCCCGCGCGTCCTATCGTGTGGGAGACCGTGACCGACGCAACGATCGCCTCTCCGCTGCAGCGACTGCGCACCGTCCTCGACGACGCGGTGCTCAACGTCACCGGGGGCGAGCGTCCGCGATCGGCGCCCTCGCTGGAGCGGCCGAAGCAGGCGGCGCACGGCGACTACGCGACCAACGCGGCGATGCTGCTGCCGAAGATCGTCGGCGCGGCCCCGCCGATGATCGCCGAGCGGCTGACGGTGGCGCTCCAGGAGCACCTGGGCGACGCGCTGCGCGAGGTCGAGGTGGCCGGCCCCGGCTTCCTCAACCTGCGGCTGTCGGACGGCTGGCTGCAGGCGGCGCTGGCCGACGTGGTGGCCGCCGGCGAGCGGTTCGGCTCCGGTGCGGCAGCGGACGCCGGCGTCGACGAGGCGATCCACCTGGAGTTCGTCTCCAACAACCCGACCGGGCCGGTCCACATCGGCGGCGCCCGCGGCGCGGCGTTCGGGTCGGCGCTGGCCAACCTGCTGACCTTCCACGGCCACCGGGTCCACCGCGAGTACTACGTCAACGACTACGGCAACCAGGTCGCGATGTTCGGTGCCTCGCTGCAGGCCCGGGCCCGCGGCGAGGAGGTCCCCGAGGGCGGCTACCAGGGCGACTACATCGCCGACGTGGCGGCCCTGATCCCCGACGCGGCGACCCGCCCCGTCGAGGAGGTCGCGCTGGCCGGGATCGCGCTGATGGTCGAGCGGCAGAAGGCCTCGCTCGACCGCTTCCGGACGACCTTCGACCGCTGGTTCAGCGAGCGCTCGCTGTACGAGCCGCGGCCGCCCGCGGGCGGCGGCGAGCCGATCAGCGAGGTCGACGAGGCGTTCGCAGTGCTGGCGGCGCAGGGCCGCTCGTTCGAGCAGGACGACGCGCTCTGGCTGCGGACGACCGACGACGGCGACGACAAGGACCGGGTGATGCGGCGGGCCGACGGCCGGCCGACCTACTTCGCGTCCGACATCGCGTACCACCACGACAAGCGGCTGCGCGGCTTCGACCGGGTGCTCGACGTCTTCGGCGCCGACCACCACGGCTACGTCGCGCGGGTGGTCTCGGCCTTCGTCGCCCTCGGCGGCACCGCCGAGCAGATCGAGGTCCTGGTCACCCAGTTCGTCAACCTCTTCGAGGACGGTGAGCGGGCGAAGATGAGCAAGCGGGCGGGCGAGTTCGTGGCGCTCGACGACCTGGTCGACGACATCGGCGTCGACGCCGCCCGCTGGTACCTGCTGGCGCGGTCGGTCGACACGACGATCGACCTCGACCTGGACGAGGCCCGTCAGCAGTCGCAGGAGAACCCGGTCTACTACGTGCAGTACGCGCACGCCCGGATCCGCAAGATCCTGCGGCGGGCGGCCGACGGCGAGACGACCGAGGCCCGCGAAGGCGCGCCCGAGCCGGAACCCGGGTCGCTGCTGGTGGCCAGCGAGCGCGAGCTGCTGCTGGCGCTGCTGGCCTGGCCGGACGAGGTGGCGGAGGCAGCCGCCCGCCGCGCCCCGCACCGGATCGCGACCTACGCGCTGGCGCTGGCGCGGCAGTTCTCCGCCTTCTACCGCGACTGCCCGGTGCTGGCGGCCGGCCTGCCGGACGAGGTTCGCGCGCGGCGGCTCGACCTCTGCCGGGCCACCGCCGCGGTGCTGGCGGCGGCCCTGGGCATCCTCGGGGTCGACGCGCCCGAGGAGATGTAGTCCGCCGGATGGTTGATTCCGCGCGCTCGCGGCGCGGATGCACGTCCCGGACGGCGCGGATCCGCCCCCCCCCGGGCACCTCAGTCAGGCCACCGGCCTGGCTCTCGGCACCCGGTGGCGTCCCGCATCCGCCCGGAACGCACCCCGCATCCACGATCTCGCGGAACCAACCATCTACGGGTTGAGCCGCGCCACCCGGGTCGCGGTGATCACCCGGTTGCGGGCGGTGGCGCCGATGTCGCTCACGCAGACCAGGTCGACGAGGCCGCCGTCGGACTGGCCGCTGAGGGCGATCGTGCCGCTGAAGACGGCCGCCGCCCGGGTGCTGGTCGAGCCCTGCGAGGTGGCCTGGCCGCTGTCGCGGAGGGCGCAGCGGACCAGCGCGCTGTTGGCGCTGTTCGAGCCGACCTCGACGCTGCTGGAGAGGATGTAGGAGCCCTCGGGCAGGGTCAGCTGGGCGACGCGGTCGCCGCCGTTGAACTCGCCGGTGTTGAGCGAGATCGACGTCGAGCCGGCGGTGGTGGTGGCGAAGCCGTCGAGCGCGGTTCCGGCTCCCGGGGCGCCGGGGGTGCCGGGCGTCCCGGGGGTGCCCGGGGTGCCGGGCGTCCCGGGAGTGGCGGTGGGCAGCTCGCCGGCCTTGAAGTCCTTGCGCAGCAGCGACCCGTTCTTGATGTCGCTGGACTTGATCGAGTCGTTCTTGATGTCGCGCGACGTCAGCGAGTTGTCCTTGACGTTGCGCGAGGTGATCGTGATGGCGGCGTAGCTGGTGCCGCCGAGCGCCACGAACAGCGCGAGCAGCGACAGGACGTTGGCGAACCGCAGGCCGTGACGTACGCGAGCGAGCATGGTCGTTCCCTTCGGGGTGGCCGGTCTCGCCGGCCGGTGAACTGGACGCACCCACCGTAGGAGCGGCCGGATGAAGCCCACGTGAACCACCGCGACGGCCGATCCGCAGGGGACGCGCCACCGACCGTAGGGCCCGCGCGCGCCCGCCGCATCGGGGACAACCCCGATTCGCCGGCGGCTACTGCTCGAAGAACGCGAAGACGCCGCCGAGGCCGAGGCTGTCGGCCAGGTCGCGGGTCTCGGCGGCCAGGCGGGTCATCTCGTGGTTCGCCACCAGCCAGCCGACGACCAGCAGCAGCACCCCACCGACGGCGGTCACGACCGCGTAGTGGTTGCGGAGCACGCGGGCGGCGCTCGTCACCCGCTCGAAGGCGAGCGCGGCGGCCACGAACGGCACCGCCAGCCCGAGGCCGTAGAAGAGCAGCAGGAAGGCGCCGCCGCCGACGCCGGTCTGGGCGGCCGCGGCGGTCAGGATCGCGCCCAGGATCGGGCCGGTGCAGGGGGTCCAGGCGATCGCGAAGGCCATCCCGGCGACGACCGGTCCGCCGGTGCCCGCGCGGCGCAGCAGCACCTCGGGCCGGAGGGTGCGGTTGAGCCACGGGACGAACGGGGTCAGCAGGTAGATCGCGCCCATCGCCATCAGCAGCACGCCGGCGACGATCTCGAGCGTGTTCTTGCTCTTGGCCAGCGGTGCGCCGACCCCGTTGGCGAACATGCCGAGGGCGACGAAGACGAGGATGAAGCTGAGGCAGAAGAGCGCCGCCGGGCCGAGGATCGTGGTCGTGCGGCGCTCGGCGGCCGGCAGCGTGCTGGCGCCGCCGGTCAGCACCGACAGGTAGCCGGGCACGAGCGGCAGCACGCAGGGCGAGGCGAACGAGAGCAGGCCGGCGGCGAAGGCGGCGAAGATCGTGGGGTCGGGGGCGACGGCGAGCGGCACGGTCGGCTCAGCGGTAGCGGGCGAGGTCGGCGTCGAGGCGGCGCGCGTCCTCGCCGCTGGGGGCGTCCTCGGCGGGGGCGGGGGCGTCGTCGGCGGTGGCGGGGGAGAAGGGCGCGTCGTCGTCGACGCTGCGGCGGCGGCGCCAGCGGCGGACCAGCACGGTCAGCAGCGCGGCGGCGGCGAGCGCGCCGAGGGCCGGCAGCAGCCAGCGGAGCAGCCGGACGGTGTCGTCGGGCGGGTCGATCAGGACGTTCTCGCCGTAGATCTCGACCATCCGGTCGACGACCTGGTCGGCGTTCAGGCCGCGGGCGGCGAGCCGCTCGATCTCGGTCCGCTCGCGGTTGGCCTGGGTCGCCTCGGACTGGTTGAGCGGGGTGTTGCAGGTGACGCACATCAGCCGCGACTCGGCCTCGCGCGCGACCTGCTGCTGCTGGGCCGGGGTGGGGGCGGCGACGGCGGCGGCCGGCGCGGCCACGAGGGCCAGCAGCGCGGCGAGCAGGCGGAGGGGG
This sequence comes from Patulibacter defluvii, assembly GCF_034096925.1. Lineage (NCBI taxonomy): Bacteria > Bacillati > Actinomycetota > Thermoleophilia > Solirubrobacterales > Patulibacteraceae > Patulibacter > Patulibacter defluvii. The sequence goes on along the minus strand of NZ_JAWZSQ010000009.1, from coordinate 16,870 downwards.
AGGCGGCGGCTCATCGCGGTGGTCAGCGGGCGGGCAGGCCGGCGGCGGGGACGCCGGCCTCGCCGAGGGCGCGGCGGAGGAAGGCGACGTCGACCTCGCCGCGGACGAGGTCGCGGATCCGGCCCTGGCGGTCGATCACGATCGTCTCGGGCACCTGGAGGGCGCCGTAGTCGGTGGCGAGCTTGCTGCCGGGATCGCCGAGCGAGGGATAGGTCATGCCGTAGCGGCGGGCGAAGGCGACGCTGTCCTCGGGCGTGTCGCGGTTGGTGACGCCGAGGACGGTGCCGGCGTTGGCCTTGCGCAGCGCCTGGTGGGTGCGCTCCAGCAGCGGGGCCTCGGCCTTGCAGGGCTGGCACCACGAGGCCCAGATGTTGAGGACGACGACTTGGCCGCGGTAGTCGGCGATCCGGGCGGTGCCGTCATGGCCGACCCGCGGCAGCTGCCGCTGCAGCCCGGGGGCGGCGACCACCTTGCCGGCCTGGATCTGCGCGTCGATCGTGTCCCGCCGATCCTCGCCCTCCCCGGTCCGGGCCATCGCGAAGACCAGCAGCCCGATCAGGCCGAGGGCGAGGATCCCGAGCAGGAACGGCACGGCAGAGCGGCGCATCGCCCAAGAACGTTAGGGATTCGGCCGCGCGACGGCCGCGCCGCGCCGCCCGGCCCGACCCCCGCCGGTCGGGCGCGATATCCTCGCCGCAGCGTGCGGCAGTAGCTCAGTTGGTAGAGCATCAGCTTCCCAAGCTGAGGGTCGCGAGTTCGAGCCTCGTCTGCCGCTCTCGATACGGAACCCTCGGCGAGTCGCCGGGGGTTCCGTCGTTTGGGGGCGATGGTCGCGCGGGTTTGGATCGTCGGTGGCTGGCGCTACCGTTGACCCATGAGCGCACAGGCTGACGTGTTCGCCCGGCTCCAGGAGCAGTTCGACGGTCTGACGCGGACGCTCTCGGCGGTGCAGACGCTCGACGCGCGGCAGGCCGAGCAGGTCGCGGCGCGGATGGATCGCCTCGCCTCGCAGCTGTTGGAGGTGACCCCGCCGGTGCCGATGAGCGAGGTCTACGCCCGGCTCGGCGCAACGCCCGCGACCGAGGCCGAGTTCTCGGCGCTGGTCGACCAGATGGGTCCTGCCGACGGCGAGGGCTGAATGGCCGGAAGCGACCGGCCGCTCCCGGTCCGGTTCGACGAGCCGGTCTGGCGCCAGGCGGTCGGGATCGGCGACCAGAACGCCCGCGTTCCGGTCGCCGATCGTCTCTAACGAAACTTGCCGATTCCGTTAGGGACGATCGGCCGCCGCCATGCCACCCCTCAGCCCCCGACCGTCGGATCCTGCGCCCGGACGGCGTCGATCGAGGCCTCCAGCGCGGCCACCAGGACCTCGATCAGGTCGTCGGTGGCCGGGGCGCGGCGGCTGATCCAGTCGGCCGCCGCCGCCTCGACCGCCGCCACCCAGGCGCGGGCCGCCGCCCAGGCGAGGGGTGACTCCGGACCGCCCTCGATCGCCTCGACCACGCGGGCGGCGAAGCCCTCGCGGGTCGCGGCGACGATGCCGGCGATCTCCGGGTCGGTGGCCGCCGCGCGGCGGAAGGCGGCGTGCACCTCGGGCGCCTTCTCGACCGTGGCGAAGTAGTGACGGAGCCCCGTCCGCAGCTCGTCCTCGGCCGGGTCGGCGGCGGCGTCCGGCGGCCCGCCGCCCGCCGCGCTCTCGCCGCCCGCTGCGCCCTCGACGCTCGCCGCGCCCGCCCCGGCCTCTTCGTCGGGCGCCGTCAGCCGCCCGGCCGCGGCCGCGATCGTGGCCACGTACAGCCGCCGCTTGTCGCCGAAGTGGTGGTAGAGCAGCGCCCGCGAGACCCCGCACGCCTCGGCGATCCCGTCCATCGACAGCTCCTCGTACGGCCGCTGGGCGAAGAGGCCCATCGTGACCTCGAGGATCTGCTCGCGCCGGCGGTCGATCGGCAGTCGCGTTCGGGGCGGTCGCTCGGGCTCGGGCACGTCGTCGTCAGCCTAGGAGCCGGCCGTGTGCGGTAGATCACAGTCCGGGGCGGCGGGCTAATTCTACAGTGCGTCCAATAGCGGCCAGGGACCGGAGAAGCGCGATGACGACCAGCGGCACCGAGACCATCAGCCAGGCGGCCCCCGCGTCGCCCGCCGGCCCGCTCGGCGACGGCGAGACCGGCCTGCCCGCGCCGCCCGTCCTGCCCGGCGGCCCCCGCCGCCAGACACTGCGCTTCAGCGTCCGCCAGTCGAGCCTGCTGATCGCCGCCCAGCGCCGCTACGGCGACGTCTTCTCGCTCGACCTGAGCCAGGAGCGCGTCACCTACACCTCGCACCCCGACCACGTGCGCTCGCTGCTGACCGCCGACCCGGCCGTCGCCCCGTCGCTGACCGGCCAGTCGCCGCTGCGGCCGATCGTCGGCGACAGCTCGGTGCTGACCGCCGTCGGCCCCCGCCACATGCGCCAGCGGAAGCTGCTGCTGCCCGCCTTCCACGGCGAGGCGATCGCCCACTACCGCGACCAGATCACGATCGCCGCCGAGCGCGAGATCGCCGGCTGGCCCGTCGGCAAGCCCTTCCGGCTGGCCCCCGCCGCCCAGGCGATCACCCTCGACGTGATCCTGGCCGGCGTCTTCGGGATCGACGGCCGTCCCGCTCCCGGCACCGCCGAGCACCGCCTGCGCCGCACCGTCCGCGGGATCCTCGCGCTCTCGGTCGGCCCCGGCGCCAAGCTCGCCGAGCTGCTGAACGTCGGCAGCGACGAGGCGGTCGGCGCCCAGCGGCTGGCGATGGACTGGCTCGACCGCGCGATCTACCCGCTGATCGCGGCCCGCCGCGCCGCCCACCGCCCCGGCGAGGGCCACGACGTGCTCTCGATGCTGCTCGACGCCCGCACCGAGGAGGGCGAGCAGCTGACCGACCTGGAGCTGCGCAACGAGCTGGTGACCCTGGTCCTCGCCGGCCACGAGACGACCGCCAACACGCTCGCCTGGGCCTTCGAGCGGCTGCTCCGCACCCCCGCCGCCTACGACCGCCTGCGCGAGTCGGTCCGCTCCGGCGAGGACGACGGCTACGTCGACGCGGTGATCCACGAGGCGATGCGGATCCGGCCGGTGGTGCCGACGATCGGCCGCGAGGTCCTGGTGCCGTGGCGGCTGGGCGATGTCGCCGTCCCCGCCGGCAGCCGGATCCTGATCAGCATCCTGCTGCTCCACCGCCGCGCCGACCTCTACCCCGATCCGCTCGCCTTCCGGCCCGAGCGGTTCCTCGGGGTCAAGCCCGGCACCTACACCTGGCTGCCCTTCGGCGGCGGGATCCGTCGCTGCCTCGGCGCCGCGCTGGCGATGGCCGAGCTGCGGATCGTCCTCCGCGAGATCGTCCTGCGGACCGACATGGCCGCCGTCGACGCCGCCGCCGAGCGACCGGCCCACCGCAACGTGACGATGATCCCGGCCGCCGGCGCGCGGCTGACCGTGACCGCCCGCCGTCCGGGCTGACCTCCCGCCGGACCCGCCGTGAGACATAGAAGTCTCATTCACGCTACTCTTCCGTCTCATGTTGAGCGTGGAGCAGTTGCGGCGGGTTCGGGACGAGCTGGGGCCGCAGTCGTGGCACGAGGTCACGATCGCCGACCTGGCCCGCGCCTCCGGCGTCTCGCGGGCGACCCTCCACCGCCACGGCATCACCAAGCAGGAGGTCGCCGACGGCCTCTCCGAGCTGCTGCGCGACGAGTACGCCGCCGCGGCGCTGCCGGCCTTGACGGCATCCGGCCCGGCGGTCGCGCGGCTGGAGCAGGCCCTGCGCGCCGTCTGCGCGGTCGACGAGCGCTACCGGGGGCTGATCGACGGCCTCGGCGACCGGCTGCCGGACGTCTTCCACGAGCCGGGCGAGGGCGAGGTCCTGACCCGTCCCGGCTTCACCGACGCCCTCCGCCGGATCCTCGAGGACGGCGCCCGCGACGGGACCCTCGCCGCCGACGACGATCCCGAGGAGACCGCGACGCTGCTCTTCAACGCCGCCGGCTGGACCTACCGCCACCTGCGCACCGGCCACCGCTGGAGCGTCGAGAAGGCGACCACCCGGGTCGCGGCGCTGCTGACCGCCGGGGTCCGGCCGTGACCGCCGCGGCGATCGACCGGCGGGCGATGGGCCGGCTGTCGCTCGGCCACGGCTGCGCCGACCTCTGCCAGGGCGCGGTGCCGGCGCTGCTGCCGGCCCTGATCGCCCACCGCGGCCTGAGCCTGGCCTCGGCGACCGCGCTGGTCTCGATCGCGACGATCGGCTCATCGGTGGTCCAGCCGCTCTTCGGGCTCTGGGCCGACCGGCTGTCGACGCCGCGGCTGGCCCCGATCGGGGTCGCGATCGGCGCCCTCGGCCTGGGCGCCGTCGGGCTCTGCCACAGCTACCTGGCGCTGGCCGTGGCGCTGGCCGTCAGCGGGCTCGGCGTGGCCCTCTTCCACCCCGAGGGCGCGCGGATGGCCGGCGCGGTCGCCGGCGGCAGCGCCCGCGGGATGAGCTACTTCTCGATCGGCGGCAACGTCGGCTTCGCGGTCGGGCCGGCGCTGGTGCTGCTGGTGCTGGCGATCGGCGGCCTCGACGCGGCGCCGCTGCTGGCGCTGCCGGGACTGGCGGTGGCGGCGCTGCTGGCGCGCGAGCTGCCGCGGATCGCCCCGGCGGCCGCCGCGGCCGCGCCCACCCGCGCCGGCACGCCCACCACGGCGACGCCCGCCGCCTGGGGACCGTTCACCCGCCTGGCCGGCGCCGCCGTCTCGCGGACCGCGGCCTTCTTCGCGCTGCAGGCGTTCGTGCCGCTCTACCTGGTCCAGCAGCTCGGGACCGGCGACGGCGTCGGGACCCTGGCGCTGGTGGCGATGCTGGCCGCCGGCGCGCTCGGGACCCTGATCGGCGGCCGCTGCGCCGACCGCTTCGGCCGGCGGGTGGTGCTGGTCTGGGCGATGCTGCCGCTGGCGCTGCTGCTGGCCGCGCTGCCGCACGTCGGGCTGGCGCTCTTCCTGGTGCTGCTGCTCGGCGTCGGGCTGACCGTTGACGGGCCGTTCGCGACCACGGTCGTGCTCGGCCACGAGTACCTGCCGGGCCGCACCGGCCTCTCGTCGGGGATCACGCTCGGGCTGGCGATCGGCCTCGGCGGCCTGCTCGCGACCGGGCTCGGGGCGCTGGCCGACGCGACCAGCCTCCACACCGCGCTGCTGACGCTGCCGGTCTTCGCGGTCGCGGCGCTCGGGCTGGCGCTGTCGCTGCCCGACCCGCCGCGGGCGCTGGCTAGGCCTTCTTGACGACGCTCGACTTCAGCTGCATCGCGCCGAAGCCGTCGATCCGGCACTCGATGTCGTGGTCGCCGACGCCGTCGACCAGCCGGATGTTGCGGACCTTGGTCCCGGCCTTGACCGGGGCCGAGCTGCCCTTGACCTTGAGCGTCCGGGTGACGGTGACCGTGTCGCCGTCGGCGAGGACGTTGCCGACGGCGTCGCGGATCACCGGCGCCGTCTCCGCCTCGGGAGCGGCGGCGCCCGGCTCCCACTCGTGGGCGCACATCGAGCAGACCTGGAACCCGCCGCGCGGGTAGGTGTACTCGCTGGCGCACTCGGGGCAGGGCGGCTCGGTGTCGGTCACGGCGCTGAACCGTAGTCGACGGGGTCAGCGGTCGCCGTCGCCGACCTCCAGCACGATCTTGCCGGCGGTCCGGTTGGTCGCGCCCAGCTGGTGCGCGCGGTCGGCCTCGGCCAGCGGCAGCACCGCGGCGATCTCCGGCCGCAGCCGGCCCTCGTCGACCAGCCGCGCCAGCTGCAGCAGGCCGTGGCGGTCGGGCTCGACGACGGTCCAGCCGGTCCGGATCCCGCGCGCCGCGGCCGCCGCCTCGACCTCGGCGCCGGGGGCGTCCGGACCGGTGATCGAGACCAGCCGGCCGCCGTCGCGCAGCAGCGCCAGCGAGCGCCGGGCGTAGTCGCCGCCGATCGTGTCGAGGACGACGTCGACCGGCGCGGTGGCGGTGACGAAGTCGACGGCGGTGTAGTCGATCGGCTCGTCCACCCCGAGCCGCCGCAGCAGCGCGTGCTTGCCGGCCGAGGCGGTGCCGACGACGCTCGCCCCGAGCGCCCGCGCGATCTGGACCGCCACGTGCCCGAGCCCGCCGGCTGCGGCGTGGACCAGGACCCGCTCGCCGGGCTGGACGTGGGCGACCTCGGCCAGCGCCTGCCAGGCGGTCAGGCCGACCAGCGGCAGCGCGGCCGCCTCGACGTGGGAGAGGGCCGCGGGCTTCGGCGCCAGCTGGCGGGCGGGCGCGACGACGTACTCGGCGTAGGCCCCGGCCTGGCGCGGGAAGCGCGGCATCCCGAAGACCTCGTCGCCGACCGCGAACAGGGTCGAGCCGGGGCCGACCTCCGCGACCACGCCGGAGACGTCCCAGCCGAGGATCGCCGGCTCGTCCCACATCCCGAATCCGCCCGAGGCGCGCGACTTCCAGTCGACCGGGTTGACGCCGGCCGCGCGGACGGCGACGAGGACCTCGGTCGGCCCCGGAACGGGGCGGGGGAGGTGGGTCTCGCGGAGGGGCTCGTCCGCGCCCCAGGCGGGGACGGTCAGGGCGCGCATGGTCTGCTCGATCGTGCTCATGGAGCGAGTGTTCCGGCGCGGCGACGAGCCCACCAGTGGCCGAAAAGACAAGATGCGCAAGAATCTGGCCATGGTCCATCGCGTCGCGGTGCTCGCCCTCGATCGGGTCGTCCCCTTCGACCTCGGGATCCCCGCGCGCGTCTTCGGCGCGGCGCGCGACGGCGACGGTCGCCCGCTCTACGCCGTCGCGACCTGCGCGATCGGCGGCGGGTCGGTCCGCACCAGCGCCGACTTCTCGATCGCCGTCGACCACGACGAGCGGCTGCTGCGGCGGGCCGACACGGTCGTCGTCGCGACCCAGGAGCCGGAGGGCGCGCTGGCCGAGGACGGCGTGCTGCCGGAGCCGGTGCTGGCGGCGCTGCGCGCGATCCCCGAGCGGACGCGGGTGGTCTCGATCTGCACCGGCTCGTTCGTGCTGGCCGCGGCCGGCCTGCTCGACGGCCGGCCGGCGGCCACCCACTGGATGCAGGCCGAGCGCTTCCGGCGGCTGTTCCCGCGCGTCACCCTCGATCCCGACGTGCTGTTCGTCGACGACGGGCGGGTGCTGACCGCGGCGGGCGGGGCGGCCGGGGTCGACCTCTGCCTGCACCTGATCCGGCGCGACCACGGGGCGATGGTGGCCAACGCCGCCGCCCGCCGCTGCGTCGTGTCGCCGTGGCGGGAGGGCGGTCAGGCCCAGTTCGTCGAGCCGCCCCCGCCGCGCCACGGCGACGCGACGACCGCGCCGACCCGCGAGTGGGCGCTGGGGCGGCTGCGCGACCCGCTGACCCTGGCCGAGATGGCCGCCCACGCACGGATGAGCGTCCGCACCTTCAGCCGCCGCTTCCGGGCCGAGGTCGGCGTCAGTCCGGCGCGCTGGATCATCCAGCGCCGCGTCGACCTGGCCCGGAGCCTGCTGGAGACCACCGACCTGCCGGTCGAGACCGTCGCCCACGAGGCCGGCTTCGGCAGCGCGGCGGGGCTCCGCCAGCACCTGCAGGCGACGATCGGCGTCGCCCCGCTCGCCTACCGCCGGACCTTCCGCGGCGAGCCGGCCGCGCCGGCGGCGTGAGCGGCCGGATCAGCCGTTGACGACGGAGAACGTGATCGGGTCGAGCGCCTCGCCCGGGTGGTAGAAGTCGGCGAAGGCGGGGGCGCCGGCCTCGGTCAGGGTCGCCGGGACGCCGCTCCAGCCGACGGTCTTCCCGTTCGCCGTCCGGCTGCCCTTGGTCAGGTCGAGCGTCGCGAGGCCCACGTTCGGGTAGTCGACGACGTGGCCCGAGGAGAGGCTCTTGCTGCGGACGTCGGCGTGGAGCATGCCCTGCTTGGCGCCGGCGGCGACGACGATCCGCGGCCGCCGGATCTCGACCCGCAGCATCGCGGCGTCGCCGCTGCCGTGGCCGCTGAAGAGCACGCTGCCGGCGAAGCGGGCGTCGAGCGCACCGGTCGCGGGGTCGTGCTGGCCGCTGCCGGCGGCGAACCGGAAGCTGCCGTCGGGGTTGTTGGCCGCGCCGTCGGCGAGGGTGGTGGTGCCGCCCGCGAAGGCGCCGGCCAGGTAGCGGCGGAAGGAGGCCTTGACGCCCCAGTCGGCGTGGCCGCTGGCGATCCGGGTCGACGCCGGACCGGGGCCGCCGGTGGTCGGGGCGAACGTCGCCGCGACCGTCGCGCGGGCGATCTTCGCGCCCGGCAGCTTCGGCAGCCGCAGGGCCCGGCGCAGCGTCCGCAGGGTGGCGCTGGTCGCGGTCAGCCGCAGCGCGCCGCCGGCGGTGCCGGCCGCCGCGTCGATCCGCAGCGGGGCGGCGGGGGCGACGCGGAAGAGCGTCCGCCGCGGGCCGCCGCCGACCCGGCCGACGACGGTCGGCGTGCGGTCGAGGTCGAGCCGCAGGGCGCTGATCGTGACCCGGCCGCGGGGCGCGCGCAGCCGCAGGCCGGCGCGGGTGGCGTGGCGCAGCGTCGTCGCCTCGCCGTCGCGGCCGACGCTGCCGGCGGCGATCGGCAGCACGATCCGGCCGCTCCGCCGGCGGGCGTCGCCGGTCGCCTCGAGCCGGACCTTCGCCCGCTCGAGCGCGACGCCGGGCCGGACGGTCGTGGTCCCGCCGCTCGCCGCGACGGTCGCGGCCGGGGCGGCGGGCGCGGCGGCCGCCGGCAGGGCGACGGCGGCGAGGAGGACGAGGACGGCGGAACGGCGCAAGCGAGGAACCCGGATCGCGGACACGGAGTTCGGGCAGCCTAACGCAGGCCGCCCCTCCGCCGTCCGCCGCCCTCAGCGGCCGAGGGTCAGCTGCACCCGGTCGATCCCGCCGAACGGGTCGCCGTCGGCGTAGAAGCCCTGGAAGGCGCCGCTGCCGCTGGCCGGCACGCGGCCCGCGATCCCGGTCACCGCGACCTCGTCGCCGGCGATCGTCCGCTCCGCCGCCGCCAGGTCGAGCGTGACGTAGCGGCCGCGGCCGTCGAAGCTGGTGGTCGATCCGGGCGCGCCCTTCAGCGTCGCGACCAGCTGCGAGTCGGCCCCGTTCAGGACCAGCTCGGGATCGGTCGCGGCGTAGTCGATCAGGTGGCTGGAGAAGCGGTGCCGGAGGCCGCCGCCGAAGCGGATCGCGCCGACGCCGAGGACCGGGTCGTACCAGCCGCTGGTCAGCGGGTAGACGTGGCTGTACGGCAGCGCGATCGGCTCGCGGCCGTCGACCGAGAGCGACTCGACCGGCCCCGCCGTCGCCGGCGCGATCACCGTCGTGCCGCCGTCGGGGTCGCTGCCGCGGCCGCTCTCGATGTACTGCAGCCACGACGGTCGCTGGCGCCAGGTCAGGGTGCCGGCGACGACCGGCCGGGCGTCCGCCGTCGGGGTCAGGGCGCTGCCGGCCGGCAGTGACGGGGCGGGGGTCAGCGCGCCCAGCCGGGCGTCGACCGCGACGGTGCCGAAGCGCCCGCCGCGCAGCCGCGGCAGCCGCAGCGCCCGGCGCAGGATCCGGGCGCCGCGGGCGGTCAGCGTCACGCGGCTGGCGCGCAGGCCGACGGTGCCGGCGGTCGGCCGCAGCGTGCGGTCGGCGCCGCGGCTGGCGATGGTCAGCAGCCGCTCGCGGCGGCCGCGGACGACGGCGCTGATCGTGCCGCCGTGGCGGACGGTCACCCGCAGCCCGGTCAGCCCGAGCTTGCGGTCGCCGGCCCGCAGCACCAGCCGGCCCTCGTGGTCGACGATCCCCTGCGCGGCGTCGACGCTGCCGCTGCGGACCGGCAGCCGCAGCGCGCGACCGCGGCGGACCGCCGGCCGGCGGGCGTCGACCGTCGCGACCGCCCGCAGCCGCGTGGCCGCCGGACCGTCGAGCGTCAGGACGGTGATCCCGCGCGGCGCGGTGGCGGTGGCGGCGGCCGCCGGCGCGGGCAGGAGGCCGGGTCCGACGGCGAGCAGCGCGACGGCGGCGACCGCGAGGAGAGGACGGCGGGGCGCGCTCACGGGCCCAGCTCCGCCAGCGGGACGGCGATGGTCAGCGTGCCGAAGGGGCTGCCGGCCGGGTACTGGCCGGAGCCGAGCGCGGCGGCCGCCGAGTGCTGGAGCTGCGGGTCGGGGGTCGCGCCCGGGGCGTCGGGGGCGACCGTCGCCGGGACCGCGGTCCAGGTCCGGATGCCGTCGCCGTCGGTCGGGGTCACCTGCGACAGGTCGAGGTCGAGCAGCGGCAGCTGCTGCCAGCGCTTCGGCCGTGGCGTACCGGCCAGCGCGTCGGCCATCGCCCCCGAGTCGCGGCCGTCGGCGTAGAGCCGGGCCTGCTGGCGGTCGGCGGCGATCACGATCCGCGGGTCGCTGATCCGGGTGTCGATCAGGTGCGCCGGCATGTCGAGGTGGACCGTGCCCCGCAACTGGAGGATGACCTCGTCGCTGGCCGGGTCGCGCTCGACGGCGGCGACGGTGAACCGCGACCGGTAGCGGGTGGCGTCGGCGGTGGTCGCCGCGTAGCTGGCGTCGGGGGTCGCGCGATAGGCGGCAAAGACGCCGGCGCGGTCGGGCTGGCCGGCGTTGCCGCTGTCGACCAGCGAGACGATCGAGGCAGCCGGCGGGCTCGCGGCGCCGTCGGCGCTGACCCCGACCGCGGCGCCGCCGGTGCCGACCAGCCGTCCCCAGCCCTGGCTGCAGAGCGGGTCGCTCGCGGGGGCGACCGAGGCCCAGCGGCGCAGCAGGTAGTCGACCAGCGAGGTCCGCAGGGTCCAGCGAACCGGCGGCGCGGCGCTGGCCGGGGGGACCGCCGGATAGCCGTCGGGGTAGCGGACGTCGCCGGGATCGGTGGTCGCGCAGACCGGGCCGGGGGCGGGCCCGGGCGGTGGGCCCGGGGCGATCGGTCCTGGGCCGGGGACGGTCGGACCGCCGGGCGCGGGCGGCGCCGGCGCCGGCAGGGTCGCGCGGACGGCGACGGTGCCGAAGCGGCCGGCGGCCAGCCGCCGCAGCCGCAGCCCGCGACGGAGGGCGCTGGCCCCGGCGGCGGTCAGGCGCAGGCTGGCGCCGTCGAGCCGCACCCGGCGGGCGCCGGCGTCGTAGCGCGGCGGGCGCTTGCGCGCGGGGGCGATGGTGAAGACGGTGACCGTGCGGCCGCCGACCCGCGCCCGCAGCGACGAGCGCCGGCCGAGCACGGTCCGGACCGCGCTGATCCGCAGGCTGCGGCGGCCGGCCCGCAGCCGCAGCTCGCCGCGGTGGTCGAGCGTGGCCGCGCTGCGGCCGACGGTGCCGCTCGCGACCGCCAGCGTCCAGGCCGTGCGCTTGGCCGTGGCCGGCCGCGCGGCGCCGATCCGGACCTGCTTGGCCAGCGCCTGGCCGGCCGTTCCCGTGGGTCGGATCGTGGTCGTTCCGGGGGCGGACGCCGCCACGGCGCCGGCGGGCACGGTGGCCAGGCCGGCGGTCGCGAGCAGCGCGACGCCGAGGCCGCGGCGGGGGGTCATCGTCGTCCTCCTCAGCCGTTGTCGAGGGCGAACGAGAGCGGGTCGAGCGCCGTGCCGGCGGCGTAGAAGTTGGCGAACGCCGGCGCGCCGTCGGCGGTCATCGTGGCCGCGACGCCGCTCCAGCTGACGCCGGTGGCGGTGGTCGACTTCGTGCCCTGGGCGAAGTCGAGCGTGGCGAGGGCGACGTCCGGGTACTCGACCAGCGCGCCGCTGGCCATGTCCTTGCTGGTGACGTCGGCGCGCAGGACGCCGTCGGTGGCGCCCGCGGCCAGCACGACCCGCGGCCGGCGGAGGACCACGTGCAGCGCGCCGGCGTGGCCGTCGAAGGTGACCGTGCCGCCGAAGCGGGCGTCGATCGCGCCGCTGGCCGCGTCGTAGCTGCCCTCCGGCGGCGCGAACCGGAAGCTGCCGTCGGGGTTGGTCGCGGCGCCGTCGGCGACGGTGATCGTGCCGTGGGCGATCGGGCTGGCGATGTAGCCGCGGAACGAGGCCTTGACGCCCCAGTCGGCGGTGCCGGTCAGGGTCGGGCCGGGGTTGGTCGGCGTCGTCGGGACGGTCGGCGTCGTCGGGACGGTGGGGACGCTCGGGCCGGGATCGATCGGGCTGACCGGGATCACCGGCGGCGCGACCGCCGGCGCCGACGCGAGCGTCACGCTGACCCCGGCGCGGCCGAAGGTGGTGGCCCGCAGCCGTGGCGCGCCCAGCTGCTCGCGGAGGCTGCGGACCGCGCCGGCCACCAGCCGCAGGCTCAGCGACGGCCGCGAGGCGGTGGTGCCGGCGGCGTCGGGGTAGAGCGTCGTCGCCTTCAGCCGGAAGATCGTGCGCCGCGGGCCGCCGTCGATCCGGCCGCGGACCAGCGGCGTGCGGCCGAGCTTCAGCTGCAGGTCGGTCAGCGTGACGCTGCCGTCGCGGCCCTTCAGCCGCAGCCCGGCGCCGCCGGCGACGTCGACCAGCGTGACCTTCGCGGTGCTGCCGCCGCTGACCGGCAGCACGATCGCGCCGCCGCTGCCGCTGGCGGCGCCCTCGGCGCTGATCGTCACCCCGGCCCGGGTCAGCGCGCGGGCGGCGGCGCCCTTCGGCGTGACGGTGACCGTGCCGCCGTCGATCGTGGCCGCGTGGGCGGCGGTCGGGACCAGCGCGGCGGCGGTTCCCGCGACGAGGGTCAGGGAGAGGGCGCGCGAGGCGCGGGCTGAGCGGGGCACGGGTTGCTCCAGGCGTCGGATCCGGGGGGAGAGCGGTCGCTGCCCGGCAACACCCGGACATCAACCTTCGGCCACCCTAACAAAAGCCGACGGTGATAGTCGGCAATGCCCGGGTCAGGCGCCGGCGGGCGGCGTCAGCCAGTCGACGTCGAGCGCCGTCCGGCCGCGGTCGTCGCGGCGGAGCGCGGCGTCGACCCGCCAGATCCGGGCCAGCCGCTCGCGGTCGAGCACCGCCTCGGGGGGGCCGCTGGCGACCGTCCGCCCGTCGGCCATCACCACCACCTCGTCGGCGATCGCCGCGGCCAGGGCCAGGTCGTGGACCACCAGCACGATCGCCAGCCCGTCGCCGGCCAGCCGCCGCAGCAGCTGGGCGAAGGTCGCCGTCGCGCCGAGGTCGAGCGCCGAGGTCGGCTCGTCGGCGATCAGCACCGGCGCGCCCTGGGCCAACCCGACGGCCAGCTGGACCCGCTGCAGCTCGCCGCCGGAGAGGGTCGACAGCTGGCGGTCGATCAGCTCCAGCGCCGAGGCCCGCCGGAGCGCATCCTCGACCGCGTCGCGATCGGCCCGGCCCGGCCGCCGGAGGGCCCCGATCTGGGGCGAGCGGCCGATCATCACCGCCTCGCGGACGTCGATCCCGTCCGGCACCCGCGGCCGCTGGGGGACGAACGCCCGCAGCCGCGCCAGCCGCCGGCCGGAGACCTGGCGGACGTCGGTCCCCTGCCAGCGGACGCTGCCGGCCGACGCCCGCTGGAGCCCCGCCGCCGTCCGCACCAGCGTCGACTTGCCGGCCCCGTTCGGGCCGACGATCGCCACCAGCCGTCCCGGCCGGGCGGTCAGGTCGGCGGCGTGGACGATCGGCCGCCCGCCCAGCCGCACCTCCAGGTCGCGGACCTCGAGCAGCGGCGGGGCCTGGTCGCTCGCGGTCACCGTCAGACCGCCTTCCGCAGCAGCCACAGGAACAGCGGCACGCCGAGCGCGACCATGAACGGCCCGACCGGCAGCGCCAGCGGCGCCGCCACCCGCCGCGAGACGATGTCGGCGATCAGCAGGATCGCCGCCCCGCCGAGCGCCGAGGCGGGGACCACGAAGCGGTGGCTGGCGGTGCCGCCGGCCATCCGCATCACGTGCGGGACCACCAGCCCGACGAAGCCGAGCAGCCCGGCCAGCGCCGCCGCCGCGGCCGCCAGCAGCGCCGCGACCGCCGCCGCGGCCAGCCGGATCGCGCGCGGGCGGACGCCGAGCGACTGGGCGACGTCGTCGCCGAGCGCCAGCCGGTCGAGCGGCCGCACCAGCAGCGCGGCCAGCGCCAGCCCGGCGACGACGTAGTACCAGACGTGCTCCAGCACGCCCCAGCCGTCGTCGGCGATGTAGCCGGCGATGAAGAAGATCGCCGACGAGACCCGGTCGGGGTAGGCGGTCATCAGCATCGTGGTGCCGGCGGTGAAGACCGCGCTGACCGCGATCCCGGCCAGGATCAGCCGCGCGATGCTGCCGCCGCCGCGGCCGCTCCAGGCGACCACGAAGACCAGCCCGGCGGCGAGCAGGCCGACGGCCAGCGCGCTCAGCGGCACCAGGGCGACCGCGTCGGGGATCGCCAGCAGCAGGACCATCGCGCCGAAGCCGGCGCCGGCGGTGACGCCGATCACCTCGGGCGAGGCCAGCGGGTTGGCCAGCGCGCCCTGCAGCAGCGCCCCCGAGACCCCGAGCGCGGCGCCGACGGCGATCGCCGTCACCGTCCGCGGGATCCGCAGGTTGTCGATGATCTTGTCGGTCGCCTCGTCGACGTTCCCGTCGCCGACCAGCGGCAGCGCGTGCAGCACGTCGGCGAGCGGGATCGTCGTCGAGCCGAGCGCCACCGACGCCAGCGCGGCGAGCACCAGCAGCGCCCCGGCGGTCGCCAGGACGGCGGTTTGGCGCAGGGCCACTAGTTCTTCAGGTACTCGCGCCGGACCTTCGTGATCACCGCGCCGGGATCGTCGGAGGCCTGCAGCAGCGTGTTCGGGTCGGCGATGTGGATCTGGCCGCTCTTGGCCGCGCGGGTCGGGGCCCAGCCCGGCTTGTTGCGGAAGAACTGCTTCGTCGCCTCGATCGCGGAGACGTTGCCGTGCGGCACGACGATGATCACGTCGGGATCGCGCCGCAGCACCTCCTCGTCGCTGAGCGGCGCGAAGCTGCCCGGGATGCCGGCGTTGAACGACGCCTTCAGGCCCGCGGTCACCAGCTCGCCGCCGGCGTAGCTGATCGCGTCGCCGCCCCAGCTGTTGGGCAGGAAGGCGATCGTCGAGCGGCCGACGCCGAGCACCAGCAGCACCTTCGGGCGCTTGACGATCCCGCCGCGGGCGGCGCGGATCCCGCGGTCGATCCGCTTGATCGCGGTCCGTGCCTTGCGCTCGCGGCCGAACAGCCGGCCGAGCCGGCGGACCGCGGGGGAGACGTCGTTGATCCGCAGCGGCTCCAGATGGTCGACGACCTCGATCCCCTGGCGGCGGATCCGCGGCGTCCCGGTCCGCCAGTTCGGCGACGAGAGCACCAGGTCCGGCTTGATTCGGATCAGCTGCTCGAGGTTCGGCCCGTTCGGGTGCGCCAGCGTCAGCCGCCGGACCCCGTTGAGCCGCCGGTTGCGGGGGACGGCGTCGATCGCGTCGCCGACGGCCTTCGGGGTGATCCCGAGCCGCGCGACGGCGTTGGCCAGGAACGGCGAGAGCGCGACGACCCGCTTGTAGCTCTTCTTCTTCTTGGCCGCGACCTTGGCGGTCGGGGCGGCGTCGGCGGTCGGGGCGGTGGCGCCGACGCCGCCGGCCACCAGCGCCAGCGCCAGCAGCGGCAGCAGCACCGCGCCGCGGGCCCGGCGGGCGAGGGCGACGGTCGCGGCCCGGAGCCCGGCCGGCGCGTCGAGCCGCTCGTCGAAGCCGATCCGCGAGCGGCCGACGCCGCGCGGCGTGGTCACGCGCAGGTCCAGGCCGTAGCGGTCGGCGCGCAGGCAGCGGGCCTCGTCGGCGTCGTCGTAGCCGCCGAGGTTGCGGGCCATCTCCAGCAGCGCGTCGGCGTGGTCGGCGTTCAGGTGCTCGACCGCGTAGGCGGCGCCCGGCAGCACCGGGTCGGGCGCGGCGGCGGCGTAGTCGTCGGCGCTGACCGAGTCCATCCGGCCGTAGCCGCCGACCCAGCGCGCGCGGTCGACCCGCAGCAGCCAGGTCCGGAAGTCGCCGAAGCCGGCGAACAGGCCGGCCGGCGGGACGGCGGCGACGTAGGCCTCGCGGGCCTGCTCGGCGTCGTCGCCGGTGGCCGGCTCGACCGCCCCGGCCAACGTCACCCGGCCGCTGTCGAGCGGATCGCCGCCGGTCGCCGGCGCGACGACGCTGAGGCTCGCGCGCGGGTCGCGCAGCAGGTTGCGGCCGTGCTCGGCCAGGGTCGAGACGACGAGCACCGGGCGGCCGTCGGCGAGCGTGGCGAAGGCGACCATCGAGGCCCAGGGGCCGCCGTCCTCGGAGAGCGTGCCGAGGGTGCCGATCGTGGCGCCGGCGACGATCGTCCGCGCCTCCTCGGCGGGCGAGAGGCGGGTGTCGGCGGCGACCGGCGTCGATAGCGGCGCGGGGGCCGTGTACGCGTCGGCGGGAGCGTCGTGGTCGGGCAGGGCGTCGAGGGGCGGCATGTCAGGAACGTCGCAATCGGTCGGGGTACCCAGGGGTGGTGCGCAGGAGGGGGGGACGGCGGGCGTCGGCGGGGGCTCATCGCGGTCCCCGTTCGGCGCGGCGGCGCTCGAGCAGCGAGCCGGCGAGCGCGACCGCCAGCAGCGCGCTGGCCAGTCCCAGCGTGGGACCGTCGTCGCCGCCGTCGGGGCCGCCGGCCGCGACCCCGGCCGTCCGCGGCGTGGGGCCGTTGGCGCCGACGACGGTGCCGGCGACCTGGTCGGCGGCACCGTCGTCGGCGTCCGGCTGGGCGCGTCGGCGGCGGGCGGCGGCGCGGGTCGCGGCGCGGGCGGTGGCGTCGTCGGTCCGGTCGCCGGCGGCGGGGGTGGGCGCGGCGCCCGATCCAGCGGGGGAGCCGCTGCTCGATCCGCCGCGGGCGGAGCCGCCGCCGCTGCCCGAGCCGCCGCGGCCGCCGCTGGTGCGGTCGCCGGAGCCGTCGGCCGAGGCGCCCTCGAGCGCGCCGGC